>DAOWDR010000573.1 GCA_030638935.1 Desulfobacteraceae bacterium
AGGGTTCCGTCCCGGTCATAGATTTTGGTGATGAACACCGGTTCAATTAAATATCCTAGATTGGAAAAAACAGAATAGGCATTCACAAGTTCAAGGAGGGATAACCCGGATGAACCCAGGGCAATGGACAGATCGTGGCTGATTTCTGCTGTGATTCCCAGTTTTCTGGCATAATCAATGATATACTCAATACCGATATCCTGGAGTATTTTGATGGTGACCACATTCCGTGACTTGACAAGGGCTTCCCTGAAAAGGGTGTCGCCATAAAATTTTTCTTTGTAGTTACGGGGTTTCCAGACAAAATCCCTCTCCGTATCCTCAAAAACAACCGGAGAATCAACAATCACGCTGGCAGCTGTGTATCCCTTGTCCAGGGCTGCGGCATAGACGATGGGCTTGAAAGCGGACCCGGGCTGCCTTCGGGACTGGTATGCCCGGTTGAACTGGCTGTTTCTGTAATCCCTTCCGCCGATCATGGTTTTGACATGTCCTGTTTCCGCTTCAATACTTAATAAAGCAGATTGGGCAATGGGTTCCTGGTACAGGGCAAATTCATATTCATTGTCTTCCGTAACTTCATTTATCACTTTAACAAGGATGACATCCCCTAATTTAAAAACCTGGGACGGATTTTTGACGGTTGCCTCGTAATAGGCTACCTCCGGGTCGGGCGTTCTTGCCCAGACCATGGTTTTTAAATGGATGAGGCCGTGAAAGTCCCCGACCCTGATGCGGGTCACCTTGTTTTCATCATCCACAGAAAGGACTACTCCCTGGTAGATATTTTTTTTTTTCAAGAAGATTGCTGTTGATCTGTTCTGCTACCGCCCTGGAAAAGCTTTCCACCTGAAGGGCGGAAATGTTTTTGACAGGACCCCTGTAGCCGGTTCGCTGGTCGAGTTCCATCAACCCTTTCCCAACGGCATTTCTTGCAATTATCTGTAATTCAATATTAACTGCCGTATGGATTTTGAGACCCTGGTTGTACAGGGCATCATCCCCGAATTTTTTTTCCACATACCGGCGCACATGTTCGGTATAGCAGGGTACCCGTTCGATAAACCAGTTTTTCCGGGGTTTGATATCCAGCTTCATATCAATGGCTTCTGTTACCAAAAGGTTGGTGATCATTCCCTCTTCTTTCATCCGGTTCAGGGTGTAAATTTGCCGTTGTTTGGCCCGGTCTGGAAATCTAAAGGGGGAATATCGGCTTGGGGCCTGGGGAAGCCCTGCCAGCATGGCACATTCTGCAAGGTTTAGGTCTTTTGTATGTTTACCAAAATAATTTTCAGAGGCTGCCTCTACCCCATAGGCACCATGGCCCAGATATATCTGATTCAAATACAGATAGAGGATTTCGTCCTTGGTAAACTTTTTTTCAATCTGGTAGGCCAGCATAGCTTCTTTGATTTTCCGTTTATAGGTCCTTTCCGGGGTTAGCAAAAAAGATTTGGTCACTTGCTGGGTGATGGTGCTGCCCCCCTGGACAATGGTGCCGGCCTTGAAATTTTTTATAAATGCCCTGAGAATAGACTGGATATCAATTCCAGGGTGTGTCCGGAATCTTGAGTCTTCTGCAGCAACAAAAGCGTCTATGAGATTTTTAGGCATCTGAGAAAGTGGGATGACGATCCGTCTTTCCTTGTAAAATTCTCCAATCTTCCGTCCGTCATCTGAGAAAACACTGGTAACCGTTGCAGGACGGTAATCATTTAAGGTGTTGATCTTGGGCAGATCCTGTTTCAGGTAAACAAAGAGCCCGGTGATTCCTGCGCCTCCAAGGATCATCAATATGATGAATCCGATAAGGCTCCATTTGAAAAAAGTGAGAATCAGGCTTTTTTCTTTTTTTTTCTCTCTTTTTTTCAGAACTTCTGATTTACTTTTTTTATTTACCATAACACCTTGGAATTTTGTTGGAATTGATAATTTCAACTGCTTATTATCAGATAACTCTTGTAATGGCAATAAGAATGGCGGCTTGCCAGCAATTCTCGGTCACCAACTAATACACGGACTATTTAGAAATGCTGAGACAAATATTACCAGGACCCGTTTCGGTCAGGTCACCTTGCACGCTCTGGACCTGGATCTGTTTTACAACTTCTAAATTCGCTTCACTAAACAGCAAAAACTGCGGGCAAGTGTGTTCTCAAACAGTTTGCTGTTTCACGTTCCGCTTCATTAAGAATTTGTAAAAACAGATCCAAAATCCGCCGCTTTGCAAGGCAACCTGACCTCCACTGGATATTGCAGCATATTTGAACTATAAATTTAATATTTTTTTATTACAGGCAAGTGTTTGGGTATCAGGGAGGTGCAAACTCAGGTGGACCTATAATTTTGTTTAACATGATCTCCCGATTTTTTTATTTTGTATCATATCAAGCAGTTAGGAGGGTATGAGATACAAACTTTATGAACTATAAATTTTAATTTTTATGAAAACCACCGATAGTCATAAAGAAAAATTGTGACCGAGAATTGCTGGCGGCTTGCACCAGGGTGAACTTAAGTATATTTTGATCTAAGAAAAATGTTTTTAGGAAAAATCCAAAAGTGCCGGCAGGTGATAGGGAAGGCTTGATGCTAATGTATGCAGGTGCATCTTTCAGTCCCGTCGGATTTTGTATCCGACTGGGAGGTGATTTGCCTGCTCTGCTGCGTCCATGCGGCCGCAACCACTTAAATCCGCCCCAAGCCTTACCGCCCCACCTGCCTCTGCTTCAGCAATCCTAACCATTGCATTATGTTTTGGTTCCAGGGAAAATAAAATTTTGGAATTCATTTGTTAGGAGGTGAAATTTTGACAAATTTGCTAAAAGGTACCAATGTAATAACAGGATCGGTGTATACCCCATCCGACTATATTCTGTAGACCTGTTTTTATATTATTTAGTTGCCTGTGAAAAAGGTCCGAAAGATCATTTTACCAATACATTAAGTTGAATTTTGAAACATTGAACATAACTGGAGAAATCCGGGTTCATTTTTGTGGTTAGATAATTTTTTAATTTGTATACGAG
>DAOWDR010000303.1 GCA_030638935.1 Desulfobacteraceae bacterium
GAAAAAAATCCATGGCCTGGGCGAGATTGATGAAATGGCTTTTATTTCAAAAGAACAGGCTCTGGATAAATTAAAAAAAGAGATGGCTTCCCGTACTGAGTTTTTTAAAACCCTTAAAATAAATCCCCTGCCCGATGCAATTGAAATTAAGATGAAATCCCACGGCAGTTTTGAACAGATACAGGACTTTGCCCGGCAGATTGAGTCCCTGGATCTGGTAGAAAACGTGGAGTATGGCCAGGGGTGGTTGGGCAAGTTTTTAAATATTTTTAACCTGTTTAAAATGACCGGATATGCCATGTGCGGTCTTTTTTTGCTCATTGCATTGTTTATAACGGCCAACACGGTTCGCCTGGCCTTTTATTCCCGCAGGCTGGAGGTTGAGATCATGCGCCTTGTCGGGGCAACCGAAGGCTTTATAAAAACGCCTTTTTATGTGGAAGGGCTTTTTCAAGGGTTTTTCGGTGGGGTGGTGGGGCTTGGTATCCTTTTGGGCGGGTATTTGACCATATCATCGGGCATTGCCGAAAATCTCGCAGCATATGTCTACACCGACATCCGGTTTCTTTCTTTAAAAGCCATTTTGATTATACTTTTTTCCAGTACATTTTTAGGTTGGTTTGGATGCTATTTGTCCTTAAAACAAATTTTAAAATAAAGCTCTGTCTTCTTTTCGGATGCCTTGTCCTCCTATGTGCGGATAATTCCATTGCCAGGGACCGGGTTTTGTTTAAAGGAGTTGTGAAATCCTTTAAACTTAATATCAGAGCAACACCCTCCCAGTATTCAGATGTGGTTATTGTGATTGAAAAAGGCGCCCAGGTGGATGTTGTCGAAAAAAAAGGCGGCATCGGCGGCTGGCTGACCGTGGTATACAGGGGACAAAAAGGTTATATCAGAAACCGGTCAAAGTATATCACTTTGAAGCCTGTGGAAGAGGTGAAAAAAACTTTGGAGATCAAAAAACCTGTAGAGCCCAAAATTAAAACAGCCGCAAAAAAGATTGAAAAACAAGACCAGGTGCGCCCCTCCAAAATTGTCACCAAAGAAAAAATTGCCACGGAAGAAAAAAAAGTTGAAACCTTTTCCAGAAAAGAGATGGAAGTCATTGAAGGGTTGAATGAAATTGACTACGGTCTGAACCAGGCCCGTTTAAAATCCAAGACCCTGTCCCTGGAGACAAGGGAGCTTGCAATGAAAAATTCAAAGATTCGTAAATCTAAAGAAAGACTGACAGCACAGATAGATGAAGACCGGGTTTATGCCGGCCAGCGGCTAAATGCCCTGTATCGGATGCGTATGATCGGCCGTTTGGATATTGCGGGGGTGCCCTCCTCGGTGTTTGATTTTTTTTTAACCCAAAATGCCATGAAACAGGTTACCAAGTCTGATTTGCAGGTTCTTGAAGCCCAGGCCCGTGACCTTAAAAGTCTTAACCTTCTGGAAAAGGAACTGGGTCAACAGGTGGCGGTAAAAATTGATTTGGAAGCTGAACTGAATCTTCAGATCCGGATTAAGGAAAAGGAAACAATTAAAAAGGAAGCGATTCTATACGAAATCCAAAGGAAAAAAAAGCTGTCCCAGGCTGCTTTGGAATCCTTGAAAGCTTCAGCCAGAGATCTTGATGAGAAACTGAGTGTCATGGACAAAGAGATTTTAGATCCCATTGATGATTCCTCTTTTTTGCGCCAAAAAGGGCGATTGCGAATTCCGGTTCAAGGAAAGATCGTGTCAAAGTTCGGCCCTTCAAAGAAAGGGGATTACAAGTCCTTCACTTTTCAAAGCGGAATTGATATAAAGGTGGAAAGAGGAGAGCCTGTCCGGTCTGTTTTCAAGGGCGAGGTCATATTTGCCCAATGGCTGAAAGGGTATGGGAATCTGATGATTATCAACCACGGTGATAATTATTATACCCTGTATGCCCATGTGGAAGAAATTTTTAGAAAAAAGGGTGAGACAGTTGATACCGGTGAAGTGATTGCCACTGCCGGAGATACCGGGTCCATCAAGGGGTTGTGCCTGCATTTTGAGGTCAGACACCATGGAAAACCTGTCAACCCTATGCAATGGATAAGAAAAGGAGCTTAAAATAATGAAATATCAGTTTCCCGAGTTCGCAAAGCACTGGATCTATATAACGGCTGCTTCTCTGGTCCTTGTCTGCCTGATTATTTTTGGGGCAGGATCTTTTGCCCTGGTTCAGGCGGGTGATGAAAAAACCTATAAAACACTGAAGCTCTTTACCGAGGTTCTGGAAGAACTGGAAAAAAATTATGTGGATGAGGTGGATGCCGAAGAGCTTATCCATAACGCCATAAAAGGCATGGTGGGAAATCTGGATCCCCACTCAAGTTTCATGCCCCCTGAAGCATTCCATGACCTCCAGGACGATACCAAGGGAGAATTTTCAGGTATTGGTATAGTGATCACCATGAAAGAGGGTCTTTTGACCGTGGTCTCTCCCATTGAGGGAACCCCGGCTTACAAAGCCGGCATCCAGGCCGGTGATATCATTATTAAAATAGATGATCTGTCCACAAAAGACATGGCCCTGTGGGAAGCCGTGGGAAAGATGCGGGGGCCCCGGCACAAGGAAGTTCTGATCACGGTAATCAGGGAAGGGGATGCAGTTCCCCTGAAGTTTGTCCTGAAAAGGGATCTGATCCCCATGACCAGCGTGAGATCTCTTATTCTTAAACCCGGGTATGGGTATCTGCGGGTTACCAATTTTCGGATGAACACCCTGGATGACATGGAAAAACATTTGAAAAAACTTGAAACCGGCAATGAAGGGCTTAAGGGCCTTGTCATTGATTTGAGGGACAACCCCGGCGGGCTGCTGGACCAGGCCATTAAAGTTAGCGATCTATTTTTGGACCAGGGGAGTATTGTTTCCATCAAAGGCCGGCTTGAAAATAATACCCAGGTATTTAACGCATATCCCGGTGAAGAAGACAGGGACTACCCCATTGTTGTTTTAATTAACGGAGGGTCTGCATCGGCATCGGAAATTGTGGCAGGCGCTCTCCAGGACCATTCGAGGGCGCTTATCCTTGGTACACCATCCTTTGGAAAGGGATCGGTTCAAACCGTTCGTCCCCTTAAAGATGGATTTGGTATTAAATACACCATTGCCCGTTATTATACACCAAATGGCCGTTCCATCCAGGCCAAGGGGATCCAGCCGGATATAGAAGTGGAGTTTGAGGTTATTGAGAAAAAGACAAGAAAACCCTCTGTTTTTGACAGGATGATGAAGGAAAAAGATTTGAAAAATAGCCTGGCCCCGGAAGAAAGTGATCCGGGAAAAAAAGAGAAGAAAAAACCTGGAAAAAGTCGGCAAATTTTAGATGCTGAGCAGCTTGGGCTGGATGCCCAGGTAAAAAGAGCCCTTGATATTCTGATAAGCTATGGAGTGTTTAGTAAATTAAATGGTCGATAGGAAAAAGGGCGGAGCCCGGAGGAAAACCGCTGCTCCTCCAAAAAAGGCTCCCAAAAGAAAGGCTCCCAAAAAAAAGGCACCGGGAAAAAAGACAGGGAGCAGGAAAAAACAAAAACAAGATCTTGGCAAAGAATTAAAAAAGGTTTTTTTAGGACTTGCCATCCTGCTTGCCATTTGTTTGACAGTGGCCATGATAGCGGATATATTCATCACTTCTGGACAAAGAAGATCAGGCCCGGAATCATCCAAACATAGGATTACCCAAACAGATAAAAGACCCAATGCAAAGCTGGGGGAAGATAAAAAATATATATCCCCTGTGTTTGAAGATATCGGTGATATCCAGAATATAAAGCCCTCGGAGGGGCTCGTGGAAAAATCCCAAAGGCCGATTTTGTACGAGATCTTTGAGGACCTGGACCATGGTCAGGTGGAAAAAAAGCCCGGCCTTCCAAAGATTGGAGACGATATTCCCAGGATAGCCATCATCATTGATGATATTGGGTATGACAGGCAGATTGCAATGGATTTGTACCTGCTTGATTCAAGCCTTACATTTTCTGTGCTTCCCTTTTCTCCTTTTGGGCGTTCCATTGCCCGGTCACTTTCTGCCAAAGGGGCCCAGCTCATGCTTCACATGCCCATGGAACCTCTTAAATACCCGGAAGCAAACCCGGGGCCTGGTGCCTTATTGTCCCCAATGACCCCTGACAAACTCCTGAACCAACTTCGGAAAAAGTTAAAAGAGGTGCCTGGTGTTGTCGGAGTAAACAATCACATGGGGTCAAAATTGACAGCCGATTCCGATAAAATGAACCAGATTTTTACGGTTTTAAAAAAGAAAGATCTGTTTTTCATTGATTCCAGAACATCTCCCATATCCCAGGGCAAGGCATCTGCAAGACTGTTCAAACTTAGGTTTGCCCAGAGGGATACCTTTTTGGATAATTTTGAAAATATCCCATATATTACCGGGCAATTTGCCCGCCTCATTAAGGTTGCCCAAAGGCACGGGACTGCCATCGGTATAGGACATCCCTACAAGGCCACCCTTGAGACCCTGAAAATCGAATTGCCCAAGCTGAAAGGCAAAATCCGTATTGTCCCGGCCAGTCAGTTAGTCTCTATTATTGAGTAACTTGGTGTGAAAAAAAGTTCATAATTTGTGGAAAAATATTCAACTCTTCTTTTTGATTAAAAAAACGAAAATTTTGTAAAACCCTTATGGTATATGGCCGGAAGAATTTTTTTTGCTGTTTTGGGTTTAGGCATCATAATTGCTACTCAGGGTTTAATGGAATACTTTATTGTCATTGATAATTGACAGGGAGGGAGGGCGATGAACAATTATAGGCTTGGTTATGATTTGGCTTGGTTCCTATATTTGTTATTAGCTGGGTGTTTAGCTTTTTTATTTGTGCTTTGAAGGATGACAAAATAGATTAGATTTATTCGCCCATTGACTGATCCTATAACTTGGTTTGGGTATTCCTCCTTTGCCACTCATATCCTTTGGAGATATTGTTATGGATTCTTCTCCGCCATTTCCTGGTAAAGAAAAAGTGTAAAGCTAAGGTCATCTATCGGATCAGGCCATGTGTCTGGTCAAAATACTGGCCCAGGGTTCCAGGGGTATGGGAGTCTGATCCCATTACAATGGGAATGCCTTTTTTGACGGCAGACTTTATGATCCAGGGGCTTGGATAGGCTGCTTTTACCGGGTACCGTCTGAATAAGTCGAATGCATGTGAAAGTCGGAAAAAAATCGATATTATCCATTATGTTCTCTTCTGTGGTTAGGTGTTGGCCATCTTCCCCTGGGCATAATTTTAACCCTGATATCCATGAATATAAGTAAAGATTGGCAGTTATCAAGGGCAGGTAAAATAGTTCCCCTGGGGGTGAATTTTAATTGGGGATTGACTTTGGCATTTTTTGTAAGTAAGTGTTACTTACCAGGTTGGAAATTTATACCACCCTTTAACAAAGACAGGTAAATCATGAAGCACAAAGGCAAGACAAATCCGCCGGGCAGAATCAAAATTATGAAATCCTTTTCCGTTCTGATGAGGGAAAAAGATTTTCATTCCATCACAACGGCCGAGATAGCCGGAAATGCAGAGGTCACAGAAGGGCTGATTTATAAATATTTTAAGGATAAAAAAGATTTGCTCTACCAGGTGCTGAATGATCATTTTTTGGAATTCCAGACAAAAATAGAAAACAGGGTGGCCAATGAAAAGACCTGCGTTGCCCAGCTTGAGATAATCATTTTTGCAAGTCTTGAAAGCTACGCAGAAAACCGGGTTTTTTCAAAAATTTTACTGCTGGAGGTGAGGAATTCTCTTGAATTTTTTAACTCCTGCGCTTATGGGATGGTGCGAAAATATGCCGGAACCATCCTTGGCATCATTGAGGACGGAATAAAAAAAAAGGAATTAAAATCAGATACAGACCCGTATGTGTTACGGAAGGTGATTCTCGGGGCCATTGAACATGCCTGTCTCGGGGAAATTATATTTGGCAGGCAACTTGATATTGACCAGGTATCCAAAGGTATTTCAAACATTGTATTCAACGGGGTAAAAGCATGATAAGGCAAAAAGAGATTCAAAAATTAATATCAGAGAAGCTTTCATCGGGTTCTTCTGTGATCAGTGAGGATGAGGCAAAATTAATATTTTCTTCTGTTGGCATTCCGGTTGTACGGGAAAAACGGATAAAAGGGGTTTCCCGGGCAGTTGATGCTGCAAAAGAGGGCGGCTTTCCAGTGGCCCTTAAGGGGATTGGGTCAGGCATCCTCCACAAAACCGAATCTGGCATGGTCCACCTGGGGCTTGGCAATGAAGAGGAGGTAAGAGAGGCGGCCCGGGCGATGGAAGCCTCTGGCAAGGACAATCTTGAGGCATTTTTGGTACAGCCCATGGTTAAGGGGAAAAGGGAGTTTGTTGCCGGCATGTTCAGGGACCCTCAATTTGGCCCTGTGATCATGTTCGGATTGGGAGGCATATTAGCAGAGGCTTTAAATGATATTGTTTTGAAAATAGCCCCTCTGGATGACCTGGATATGGAAGATATGATGGCCCAATTATCATCCAAAAAATTGTTGGAAGCCTTCCGCGGAGAGGAGGCTGTGGATAAAGATGCGATTAAAAAGATTCTGAAAGGACTATCCGACCTGGCTCTTCAGAATTCTAATATTCAAGAAATTGATATTAATCCTTTGATTATCCAAAAGGATGGGAGTCCTGTTGCAGTGGACGGACTTATGATTCTGGGGGATACAATAGAAGAGGATAACCAAGGAAACCAGATAAAGAACAATCAGATAGACCTTTCCGTGCTGGGATCATGTTTTTATCCGGAATCCATTGCCTTTGTCGGGGCCTCGGCAGTTCCGGGCAAGTGGGGGCATATGTTGACCACCAACACCCTGTCCCGGGATTACAAAGGGCGAGTCTATCTGGTAAACCCCAAGGGCGGTACTATTATAGGCCGGAAGGTATACAGAGAACTTGCTGATATTGAGGGTGATATTGACCTGGTTGTGGTAACTATCCCGGCAGAAAAGGTTATTGATCTGATACCTTCACTTGTCCAAAAAAATGTACGGGGCATGCTGCTGATAACCTCGGGGTTCAGGGAAGTTGGGCCAAAGGGGGAAGCACTTGAAAATCTTCTTGTGGAAAAAGCCCGAAAAGCCGGTATCCTGGTGCTGGGTCCCAATACCATGGGGGTTTGTAATCCCCATGCCGAGTTTTTCTGCAACGCCGCCCATGCCTATCCTTTGCCCGGGTCCACTGCCCTTGTCTGTCAGTCAGGAAACATGGGTACCCAGCTTCTGGCCTTTGCCGAACAGCAGGATATCGGTATCCGCGCTTTTTCAGGTTCTGGTAATGAAGCCATGGTCACCATTGAAGATTATATGGAAGCCTTTGAAAGGGATGAACTGACCCGGACCGTGGTTCTGTATATTGAGAGTGTCAAGGATGGAGCCCGGTTTTTCAGGTCTGCAGCCCGGGTGTCCAGGAAAAAACCTGTGGTGGTTCTGAAGGGTGGCAGAACCCGGATGGGGGAAAGGGCTGCTTCCAGCCATACCGGTGCCATGGCCTCGGATGCCCGGGTTTTTGAGGCTGCCTGCCGCCAGGCAGGTGTGATCCAGGTGGAGCAGCCCATGGAACTTCTGGATTTGTCTGCCGTATTTTCATCCCTTCCCCTGCCAAAGGGAAAACGGGTGGCCATCATGACCCTGGGGGGCGGATGGGGGGTAATCACCACAGATTTGTGTGCTGATTACGGATTGGAAGTACCTGAGCTGTCAGGGGATATCATTGAACGTCTCAACCCAATTCTTCCCTCGTTCTGGAGCCATGGCAACCCGGTTGACATTGTGGGGGAGGGTGATCCCAATATTCCTAAAACCTGTATGGAGGAATTGCTTAAGTGGGACGGCTGCGACGCCGTGATTCATCTGGGCATCCACGGTAAACGAGTATTGGTCAATAGCATGATCAAGTCAATACTGACAACAGACCCGGATGTGGATGAAAAATCCGCATCGCTTTTTAGGGATACTATTCTTCAGTTTGAAGAAGAATATGTAAAATTTATAGTGGAGATGACCCAAAAATATGAAAAACCGGTTTTAGGGGTCAGCCTTTTGACCGATGAAATCAGCCGGACCCTTTACCGATATGAGGACAACCCTTATAAAGGTGTCTTTTTTCCATCGCCGGAAAGGGCGGTTAAAGCCCTGGCCGGTATGTGTCAGTATAATCAATGGCGCAGTGCCCGTGTTTGAGCAAAACTTGAGGAAACAAACTTGAAACTTGAAAAAATTTATTCTAAACTGTGAAAATAAAATTTATTGACCTGTATTTCGCCTGGCTGTAACTGGTGAACAAAAAGGACTTAGCCTGATTTTTTAATTTAGGAGGGAAGATATGCAACCCAGGGTGACCACATCAACATTGATAAAAATGAAGCAGGAAGGAAAAAAAATAACAGCCCTGACTGCCTATGATTTTCCCTTTGCGACTTATCTGGACAAGGCAGGTATCGAGATAATCCTGGTGGGAGATTCCCTTGGCATGGTGGTCCAGGGAAAGGAAAATACCCTTGCCGTGACCATGGATGAAAGTATCTATCACACTGCCATGGTGTCACGGGCATGTAAGTATTCAATGGTTGTCGGTGACATGCCCTTTATGTCCTACCAGGGTTCCCTGGATCGGGCAGTGGAAAATGGTGGCCGGTTTTTAAAGGAGGCAGGGGCAACTGCAGTGAAACTGGAAGGAGGGGCAGATGTCTGCCCGGTTATTACTGCCCTTTCAAAGGCTGGTATTCCTGTCCAGGCCCATATCGGCCTCACCCCCCAGTCGGTTCATCAAATGGGGGGTTTCAAGGTTCAGCGGGATGAAGAAAGACTTTTAAAAGACGCCAGGGATGTTGAAAAGGCCGGGGCTTTTTCCGTTGTCCTGGAAGGTATTCCTTCTCCCATTGCCGCAAAAATTACCAAGGCGCTTAATATTCCCACCATCGGCATTGGTGCCGGACCAGGATGTGACGGTCAGATTTTAGTACTCCATGACATGCTCGGGATCAATGATCGCTTCCTTCCCAAGTTTGTTAAGAAATATGCAGATATCGCCCAGGTGGCAAACCAGGGACTTGCATCCTATATCAAGGAAGTTAAGGAGGGAAGTTTTCCCTCGGATCAATATGAATATAAGTAAAAGAAAATTTTGTATCATCGGGTGTGGCCGACTGGGGGTCTGTCTCTCTGTTTTTTTATCCAAACAGGGATTTGAGGCAGCCTCCTTTTGCAGCAAGAGTCATGATTCGGCAAAACATGCCGCTGCCATGGCAGGTAAGGGAATCGTATATGAGGATGCCATAGCCGGGGCATTATCATGTGACCTTGTTTTTATTACAACCCCTGATACCCAGATTGAGTCGGTGTGTGAGAATATTGCAAAGGGCGGTGGATTTAAAAGTGATTCCCTGGTGTTTCATTTGTCCGGTGCCCTTTCTTCATGTATTTTGAAAACAGCTCAAAAAGCCGGGGCTGCAACCGGTTCAATCCATCCCCTCCAGGCCTTTGCTCCCTATGAAAAGGGCCAGAAATCACCTTTTTCCGGGATTAATATTTCCCTGGAAGGTGATGACAGGGCAGTTACCCTTGGCCGGGAAATTGTGGATGCCCTTGGAGCCAGTTCATTTACAATTCCCACCAGGGCCAAGACCATGTATCATGCTTCGGCAGTGGTGGCCTCCAATTATTTGGTGACCCTGGAGCATTTTGCCTTAAGTCTTTTAAAGGAAGCAGGTTTGGGTGAAGATGTTGCCTATACCATTTTAGAACCCCTGATCCAGGGTACTCTGAACAATATCAAGGCCCGGGGCAGTATTGACGCACTGACCGGGCCTGTGGCAAGGGGGGATGATAAGATTATTGCCTGCCATTTGGAGGATATAGACCAGAAGATGCCCCAATTTTCACAATTGTATCGGCTTTTGGGAAAACATACCCTTGAAATAGCCGCATTAAGGGGAGACCTGGATTCCGGGGCCAACGAAAAGCTGGCCCGCTTGTTTAAGGCTAAATTTTAATTAATCGAAGGGGCGCCTGGTTATCAGCTTCAAGGGCTTCATTGGCCGCCTCAAGCAGACTTTTGCTCGAGATAACAGATATGCCTTTGAGATCCTCTTCAATTGTAAAGTAAGTTTTGGCAATTTCCTGGATTCGTTTTTTGTTGAGTTGGAGCAGGGAATCCTTGAAATGCTGACGGATTTCATCGGTCAGACGGGTGATGTCCCTGTAAAATGCTTTCATGGAAGCAGGCCCCGGGGTCTCTGGTTTGTCAATGTCCGAACAGACCTGGAGAATGGCTTCCTTGACATCTGTCTGGGTAAACTCTCCTCTTGTAATATAATCGCAGGCTTTTTTATACACATCCAAAGTCCGTTTAATATGGGGGTCCCTGTAAGACCCAAAGGAAAAGATTCCCTCTTCTGTATTATACAGGGCAAATCCTCCATAGGCCCCGCCTTTTTCCCTGATTTCCCGGTGCAGGTAAAGGGATCTTAAAATTTTAGAGATCACGGCAAGCCCCGGGGAGTCTTTATGGGTGATGCGGACGGTTTTAAAGGACTGACCCACAAAGGAAACCGCTGTATTGGTATACCATCCGTCATAGGGTCTTTGGGTGTCAAGGGCAATGTCAGGGGTGTAAAAACCGTTTTTATCTCCATTGGCCAGTTGGGCATGGAGCTGGCCGATTCTTTGATCAGCCCTGTGTAACGCCTGGGGGTTGC
>DAOWDR010000683.1 GCA_030638935.1 Desulfobacteraceae bacterium
TGGAAACATTGCCGGGAGGCGCAATGCGAGCGCTTGAGCGCATTTTGGTGAGCGGGGGACGGTTGCCGATGGAGGCACTCGAACGGCAGTTCGGGCCCTTGCGCGAGATGGGCCCGGGGAAGAGAGACCGATTACAGCCCTGGAAAGAACCCGCCTCTCCCCTGGAGCTGCTCTGGTATCGAGGTCTTATGTCGAAGGCATTCGCCGATTCCGACAGTGGTCCGCAAGAATTTGGCTTCGTCCCTGACGATCTGTTGGACCGGATACCCGAAGTGAACGAGCCTGAAATTCGTGAATTGGGAGGGCCCGTTCCTGCTCCGAAGCGCATTATCCAATCCAACAACTTTGCGGTGGACGACGCAACCACGATGCTCGCCGCTCATCGACGGGCGGGTTCGCTGGATCGCGAATGGGTTGTTGATTTTCTCCGGCGGCCGGAATCGCTTGCCTTGATCGAAGGCCTGCTCGAAAGCGCTAATGTCCTTGGCTCTGCGGAGCAGATCCGGGATTTTCTCCACCTGCCATATGACAAAGCTATGGAGTTTCTCATTGAGGCTTGGAAGAACTCCACGAAGTGGAACGATCTCTCCCAGACGCCAGATATATCAAGCCCAACTGGGGACTGGCCAAACGATCCGCTTGCAGGCAGGCGCGCTGCGCTTGCCCTGCTCGACACCGTACCTTCCAACACCTGGTGGTCTCTGCCTGGCTTTGTCGATTCGGTATATCAAGAGGATCCGGGATATTGCACGGGTGGCTTCCAAAGCATATCTTGTCCAGAGGGAAGAGATGGGGCATCCATTATTGAACAAGGGAGGGCAAAAATAAAATGAACACACTTGTAATTGAAATCGGCTGTGAAGAGATTCCGGCAGGATATATTGTCCCGGCGCTTACGGCATTTAAAAATAATATTCTGGCAGCGCTTACCAAAGCCAGGATCGACCATGGAGAGGCAAAAATTTTGGGAACCCCCCGGCGCCTCACCCTTATGGTGGCTGATGTGGCCGATGGTCAGAACCCCAAGACCTCCACTCTGTCGGCGCCCCCCGAAAAAATGGGATTTGATGAAAACGGCAAACCCAGTATTGCGGCCCAAAAGTTTGCAGAAAAAGCAGGAATCGGTGTGGACAAGATCATTGTGGCCGATACAACCAAGGGCCGGTATTTGACTGCCGTGGTGGAAGAAAGCTGTGAGTCTTCTGCAGCCATCCTTGAAAATATGATGGCAAAGCAGATTCTTGCCATGCCCTTTCCCAAGAGCATGCGATGGGGAAGCCTTCCCATCAGTTTCGCAAGACCCATTATCTCCCTTGTGGGGCTCTTGGGAAGCCGGGTGTTGGAATTTTCCATCGGTAATATCACCTCCTCCAATGAAATTTTTGGTCACAGCTTTATGAACCCCGAACCCGTAAGGATTGAAACTGCTGATGACTATGAAGCATTGGTGGAATCAACCGGGGTGATTGTGGACATTGACAAAAGAAAGCAGATGCTTGTGGATGGTATCCAGGCCCTGGCAAAAGAACATGACAGCCAAATTTTAGATGATCCGGCCCTGGTGGATCTTGTGGCCAATCTGGTGGAATACCCCTATCCCGTGGTGGGACGCTTTGATGATGAGTTTCTCGAGGTTCCCGATGAAGTGCTGATCACGGCCATGCGGGAGCACCAGAAATATTTTGCCCTGGTGGATGAAAATAACAGGCTCAAGCCCCTGTTCATTGCCGTAAACAACACAAAGGCAAGGGATATGAATCTGGTTGCCACCGGCCATGAAAAGGTATTGAGAGCACGGCTTTCCGATGCTAAATTTTTCTATAAAGCCGATTGCGAGTCCAGTCTGGACGCTTTTTCCGAAAAACTAAAGAAGGTCACATTTCAGGCAAAATTGGGATCGGTTTATGAAAAAACCCAGCGCATTGCAGTTCTGGTGGATTATCTGGCCCAAAGTTCCGCTTACCCGGACAAGGAAGCGCTGAAAACCAATTTGGCTCGGGCAGCCAAAATATGTAAGGCAGACCTTGTCAGCCAGGTGGTGATTGAGTTTACTAAACTTCAGGGCCTCATTGGCCGGGCCTATGCCATAAAATCCGGGGAAAACTCCGAGGTGGCCGATGCCATTGAACAGCATTACAGACCGGTCCAATCCAAGGGAAAACTGCCGGAAAATCCAACGGCCTCCCTTTTGGCCATTGCCGACAAACTGGACACCATCTGCGGCTGCTTTTCCGTTGATCTGATTCCCACGGGCGGGGCAGATCCTTATGCCCTGCGTCGTCTGGGTATTGGAATCATCCAGATCATGGCGGCGGAAAATTTTATCTTTTCCCTGACATCCCTCATTGAAAAGGGATTGGATGGATTTGTATCCGATCCGGCCAAAAAGAAGGATGTGGTCCAACAGGTAAAGAGGTTTCTTAAGAATCGAATGGTCAATATCATGACCGATCAGGGATTTTCAAAGGAAGCCGTGAATTCGGCTTTGGCCGCATCCTTTGATAATATTCCGGATGTGCGTCTGAGGGTCAAAGCCCTGGATGCCCTGAGAAAAGAGGCGGATTTTGAACCCCTTGCCGTCACCTTTAAGCGGGTGGAGAACATCTTGAAAAAGGCCGGAGATATAAAGGTTTGGAACGTGGATATTGCCCTGTTCGAACATGCAGCGGAAACCAATCTGTTTGAGGCCTGTAAAGCAGTGGCATCAACGGTTGAATCCCTTATTGAAAAGGGGGACTACAATGGTGCCCTGAAAGAGATCGCCACCCTGAGGCCTAAGGTTGACAGCCTCTTTGATGATGTGATGGTCTTTGCTGATGATGAGGCAGTCAAGAACAACAGGGTTGCCCTTTTAGCTCTTGTATCCGGCCTGTTTAGGAATATTGCGGATTTTTCAATGATTTAGGCCCGGTTTAAGTAAAATGATTTAAACAAACTTATAATAAGAATTAAGTTAAAAAACATAAGAAAGGAAGTATTTATGGCAGGTTATGATCCTGAAAAGGACAAAATGGTAAAAGAGTGGAAGAATGAAGAAACAGGACTTTTGATCTCCATCCAGCAGTATGGAGAGGGAGAGCCCAAGGTCCAGATAGGGCCCAGAATTCTTAAGAAAAAGGACGGCTCCGACAGAGCCCCTTCCAAGGCAGGCCGACTTTCCGTTGAAGACATCATGTGGATCTATGAAATTATTGATGAGGTAAAGGATGAATTATCCGACATGGTCGGACCTGAATAATGAATCCATTGTACCTCCTTTAGGTGCCAGACGCGCTCCGGATATCGGACCGGTTGCTGTTTTAGTCAGCACGGAACCCGATATCCGGTATTTGCGGGCAACACTTCCAAAACCAAAAATTCAAGCTTTTTTCATGGGTACCCTTATGACACCGGAAAAGGGATTTTCCATTGCAGGCCCCTATATTGGTGCTCCCTATGGGGTGATGCTGCTGGAGTCTCTAATTGCCAGGGGGGCCAGGGATATCATTGTGCTGGGATGGTGCGGAGCCGTTACCCCTGGTCTTTCCTGCGGGGATTTAATTATTCCGGATCATGCTATTGCAGATGAGGGAACCTCCTGTAACTACAAGGTGTTGGATCCTGATTTGCCCTGTTCCAGGCCGGATAAAAATTTGTCAGACCGACTTTCTGAACATTTGACTGCCAAGGGAGTGAAATTTCACCGCCGCCCCATCTGGACCACGGATGCCATTTATCGGGAAACCCCCCAAAAGGTGGCCTGGTTCAGGGAGAAGGGGGCCCACGCAGTTGAAATGGAATGTTCCGCCCTGTTTGCTGTTGCGGAATATAGAAAGGTGAATATCACTGCCCTGCTGGTTGTGTCGGATTCCCTGGCTTCCGGCTCCGGGGACTGGGATCCCGGGTTTCGAAAAAAAACCTTTAAAGCGGCAAGGAAATCAGCCTGTAAATCAGTGCTGAGCTTTGCCGGGAAACTTTTGTGAAAATGGACCATAGTCTGAAAGAGGAAGCCAAAAGGCTTCAAAAAGAACTCACCGAGCACAGCCGTCGTTACCATGTTTTGGATGAACCAATTATCACCGATAGCGAATATGACAGGCTGCTCAAACGTTTGGTGGAAATAGAAAGTCAATATCCTGAGTTGTCGGTTGCAGATTCCCCAACAAAGCGGGTGGGAGCCCCGCCCCTTGATGCCTTTGAATCAGCCCCCCATTCCATTCCCATGCTCAGCCTGGACAATGCCTTTGAAGATGATGATGTCCATTGGTTTCATGAAAGAAACATCAAAAATTTAGACGTTAATAAAATTCTTTACACGGCAGAACCCAAGCTGGACGGGGTGGCCGTGGAGCTGACCTATGAAAATGGAATTCTTACCCGTGCCACCACCAGGGGAGACGGCATCAAAGGGGAGGTGATCACCGAAAATGTCAGGACTATAGGTTCCATTCCCCTCAGGCTGAATACAGAACAAAACCCTGTTCCGGCTCTCCTGGAAGTTCGGGGTGAGATCATCATCATGCAAAAGGATTTTGAAGGTCTCAACAAGAGACGGCTGGGTAAAGGGGAGGCTGAATTTGCAAATCCCAGGAATGCGGCTGCCGGCTCATTAAGGCAATTGGATTCCAGGGTGACCGCCACACGGCCCCTGACGATTTTTGTCTATGGGGTAGGCATGGTAAAGGGAATGGCATTTGAAACCCAGGCTCAAATGCTTGCCGTCTTGAAAACCTTTGGTTTTCCCGTGAACAAACATATCCAAACCGGTATTTCCATCAAAGAAGTTTTAAGCTTCTATAAAAAATTGGCCGAGATCCGGCCGGATCTTGAGTATGAAATTGACGGTATGGTGATTAAGGTGGATCGTCTTGACATGCAGCAGGCCCTGGGAGAAAAAATTAAAAGTCCCAGGTGGGCCATTGCCTATAAATTTCCCGCTGTCCAGGAAACCACCACTATTCTGGATATCATTGTCCAGGTGGGGCGAACCGGTACCCTGACCCCTGTGGCATTGCTGGAACCTACAAAGGTTGGCGGTGTTATTGTGTCCCGGGCTACCCTGCACAATGCCGATGAAATCAAGCGAAAGGATATCCGGGTGGGGGACAGGGCCCTTATCGTGAGGGCGGGGGACGTGATTCCCAAGGTGGTTAAGATTATAAAATCCCAGCGCAAAGGGAATGAGCTTGTCTTTGAGATGCCGGACAGATGTCCTGTTTGCAACAGCCAGGTGCGAAGAGTTGCAGATGAGGCCGCCATAAAATGTATTAATATTTCCTGCCAGGCACAGCTTACCCAGCGGATTAAACATTTTGTGTCCAAAAAAGGGTTTGACATGGAGGGGCTGGGGAAAAAAATTGTGGACCAGCTGGTCAATGAAGGACTGGTAACCTCTTTTGCCGATCTTTTCACCCTTGACAAGGATTGTCTGGAAAAACTGGACCGCCAGGCTGAAAAGTCTGTTGCCAACCTGGTAAAAGCCATTGAGGAATCAAAGAAAATATCTTTTTCCCGTTTTTTATTTGCCCTGGGTATTGATCACACAGGTGAAAATGCGGCCAGACTTCTGGCCCTGGAATTTGATACCCTGGAGAATCTCATGGCGGCAGACAAAGAAATTATTGAAAACATACACGGAATGGGGGAAAAAACAGCCGGCTCCGTGATCCGGTTTTTTGGAAACAGGGAAAATAAAAATATTATCCACCAGATTCTGGAAGCCGGGGTGAGGATCGAAAATGACCTTTTTGCCAGGGAAACAGAATCAAACCATGCTTTTTCAGGCAAGACCCTTGTGCTCACCGGCACCCTTGAGACCCTGAAGCGGACCGAGGTTAAAAAACGCCTTGAAGCCCTGGGGGCCAAGGTCACCTCAAGCGTGTCAGCAAAAACTAATTTTCTGGTTGCAGGCAGGGATGCCGGATCTAAACTAAAAAAAGCCGTAAATCTTGGGGTTACAGTTCTTGATGAAAACGATCTTATTGAGATGATCCATGATTGAACCGGCAGTTTTAACCCTGTTTATCCCCACATTTTTTGTGGTTTCCATCACCCCGGGGATGTGCATGACCATGGCCCTTACCATGGGCATGACCATTGGGGTTAAGAAAACTTTTTATATGATGTGGGGGGAGCTTTTAGGGGTTGCCCTGGTCTCAATTGCAGCCGTCTGCGGTGTGGCGGCCATCATGCTTAGATATCCCTCCCTGTTTCTTTTATTAAAATATATGGGTGGAGCATATCTTGTCTATCTGGGGATACAGATGATCCGCTCCAGGGAGGGGTTATCACTGGAATCCAGCAGTTTGCACATAGTGAATATCAGTCCCAAAACCCTAATGGCCCAGGGGTTTGTCACGGCCATTGCCAATCCAAAGGGCTGGGCCTTCATGATTTCCCTGCTGCCTCCCTTTATTTCATCTACTAAACCTTTTTTGCCCCAGATCATTATACTGGTTTTCATTATTCTGACCACTGAGTTTTTCTGCCTGGTGCTTTACTCAAACGGCGGCAGGGTTCTGACCCGGTTCCTTGAAAAACAGGGAAATTTACGATTGATGAACAGGATATCCGGCCTGCTCATGGCCGGGGTGGGAATCTGGCTGGCATTTGGTTAGATTATTTGTTTGTACAGTCCCTTAATCTATAGTATGGTTGATTTTATTGTAAAATCAGATTTCAGAAATTTATCAAAACCAAAGTAAAAACTATTAATTGTCCCTGAGCTGTTAAAGTGAAAAATAATATAGAATCCAATATTTTAATTATTGATGACGATGAAGGCGTAGTGCAAGCCATGTCCACTTTTATTGAAAAAATGGGACATAAAATGGAATATGCTTTTACCATTAAAGATGGACTGGATAAAATTTATTCATCTGGTTTTGATATTATCTTACTTGACGTGAATTTACCCGATGGCAGTGGACTTTCAATTATTGATGAGGTTCTCGCCCTTCCGGTTTCTCCCCAAATTATTATTATGACGGGATTTTCAGATCCGGACGGGGCCCAGCTTGCCATTGAAAGCGGGGCATGGGATTATATTGAGAAGCCTGCATCCTTAAAAAAACTTAAATTGCAGATATCAAGGGCCCTGGAATTTCAAAAACAAAAAAAAAGGTCTGCAATTCCCCTTGTTTTAAAATTAAACAATATAATCGGCAGGAGCAGGGCCATCACCCAATGCCTTGAAAAGGCATCTCAATTTGCCACAAGCGAAGCCAATGTTTTAATCACCGGGAAAACCGGGACGGGAAAAGAATTGTTTGCAAGAGTTATCCATGACAATAGTATGAGGAAAAATAATAATTTTATTGTTGTGGACTGCAGCATTTTAACAGAAAATTTTATTGAGAGTGTATTATTCGGCCATGAAAAAGGTGCTTTCACAGGAGCTGATAAAAAAAGGAACGGTTTGGTCAGCCTGGCCAATAACGGAACCTTGTTTTTGGATGAAATCGGTGAATTGCCCGAATCCATCCAGTCTTCATTCTTAAGGGTCCTCCAGGAAAAAAAATTTCGATCCGTGGGAGGAGAAAAGGAAATACACAGTAATTTCAGGGTGATTGCAGCCACAAACAGAGACCTTGATCAAATGGTTTTTGAAAACAAATTTCGAAGCGATCTTTTATATCGCCTGAAAACTTTGACCATGGAAATACCTGCCCTGGAAAACAGGAAAGAGGATATTCAAGAGATCGCCTCTTTTCATAATGAACATCTTTGTGCCCAATATCGTATGGATACAAAGGAGTTGTCTTCCGGTTTCATGGAGATGCTTGAAAGCTATCATTGGCCCGGAAATGTGAGGGAATTGGTAAATACCATGGAGATTTGTATTTCCCAGGCTCCCGTGGAAAAAAAAATATTTGCCTATCATCTGTCACCAAAAATAAGGGCCCAGATTACCAGGTCATCTTTAAAAAATAATCAACAAGGGTCATTGACCCAGACAAAAAACATGGCCGAAGAAAATTATTTATTGCCCTTTAAAAAATTTTTGGAAACAACGGAAAAAAGATATTTAGAATCCCTCTATACCCATACCAGCGGGGATATTCAACAATTGAGTAGGATTTCAGGTATATCCAGGGCGTCTCTTTACAGAAAATTAAAAAATCATGGGATTAAATAAGAACTTATTTTCCATTTAGGGTAGAGTCTCTGTGTCGGGAAAAATCTCAAAAATGAGACGAAATTTATATCAGCAATGAGATTTGTTTGAATAAGAATTGTAAAAAATAAAAGCGTTTCAAATTAAGCATTTGATTTTATAACATATTTTTATATTTTTTTTTCTGGTATGCAAATTGTAATATAAAAACCTAAGCTGTGTTTAAAATTTACAATTATCGCAGGTAAAAAATGAATCAAAAAAAGCATTCCATTGAATTAGTCTTTTTTTCCGGGAAAAGTAAGCCATTGAGAGCTAAGGCTTTAAATATTGTTGAAAAATTATTTTCCAGGGAGCAAATACGTATTTACACAAATCTGGAAAGTTTTTCAACGGGTCTTCTGCAACCCGGCTATAATCATAAAATCATCTTGATTCTGATCAATACTCAAAAGGATCTTTCCGGTATCCTTGGATTAAAGAAATTGCTAAATGATCGTAATATCATTCTATTGTTACCCGATACTGAAAAAGAAACAATGGGTCAGGCATGCAAACTCTATCCAAGATATACGAGTGATATCCAAAGTAACTTTAAGGATGTGATTCCTGTTCTGGAAAAAATGATAACAAAAATTCAGGAAACCATTAAAGGAGAAAAAAATGACTAAGGCAATAAACACCATTGACCAGGCAATTAAATCCACAACCA
>DAOWDR010000476.1 GCA_030638935.1 Desulfobacteraceae bacterium
CTTTTTGAAATTTGGATGACAATAACTTGAATGGTTTGTAAATGTCTTCCTTATAATGGGAGACCAGGGCGTCTAAAAACTCCATAAATTGCACAGAATCTCTGTTCTCCCAGGGGAGAACCGCACCCTGACGAAGGGAAATATTTTGATCAGGCACAATCAGATCCGGATCAAATTGGGTAATGGCACCTAAACCGTCGCAGTGGGAGCAGGCTCCCCTGGGGGAGTTAAATGAAAAACTGGCCGGTGTAAATTCCGGATAACTGACTCCGCAGGGAATGCAGGAGGCATTTTCACTGAACAAGGTCTCTGTGCCATGGGTGAGGTTGATAGTGGTTACCAGGCCCTCGGACAAGGTCAGTGCCATCTCAAGGGAATCTGTGAGGCGGTTTTCGATTCCCGGTTTTATGATCAGTCGGTCCACCACCACATCAATACTGTGTTTTTTGTTTTTATCCAGCCTTGGCACCTCTTCGATCAAAAAGGTGTCATTGTTTACCCTAACCCTTGCAAATCCTTCTTGTTTCATCCTGGTTAACAAATTTTCATGGCTTCCCTTTTGGCCTGTTACCAGGGGTGCCAGGATCATAATTTTTGTTTTTTCCAGTGATTCATTGGCTGGCTCCTGGTCCGGCCTTCGGTCTGATTCATACAGGGCCATGATCCTGTCTGTAATCTGGTCGATGGACATGGAGGAGATGGGTTTTTTACACTTATAACAATGGGGGCGGCCCACCCTTGCAAACAAAAGGCGAAGATAATCATAGATTTCCGTCACAGTTCCCACAGTTGATCTGGGGTTGTGACTGGCGGTTTTTTGTTCGATTGAAATGGCCGGGGACAGGCCTATGATGGCATCCACGTCGGGTTTGTCCATCTGGCCTAAAAATTGTCTGGCATAGGTGGAAAGAGACTCAACATACCGGCGCTGTCCTTCTGCATAAAGGGTGTCAAAGGCCAGGGTGGATTTGCCGGAGCCTGACAGTCCCGTGATAACCGTCAGGCTGTTTCTGGGAATTTTAACATCAATGTTTTTAAGGTTGTGTTCCCTTGCTCCCAGTATGACGATCTTATCGGTTTCCATATTATTTGTCCGCCCGGCTATTTGCCTGGTTGTTTGCCTGGAAAGTCGCCATGTAAATGGCTTCCATAAGACTTGTCGGGTCTGCAATTCCCTGCCAGGCTATGTCATAGGCTGTTCCGTGGTCCACCGATGTCCTGATAATGGGAAGCCCTAATGTGGTGTTTACCCCGTCCTTGAAGTGAACCAGTTTGAAGGGGATCAGCCCCTGGTCATGGTACATGCAGACAACTGCATCATATTTTCCGTTCATTGCATGGAAAAATACCGTATCCGGCGGCAGGGGACCGTCAATGTGAATCCCTTGTTCCCGGGCCAGGCCCACGGCGGGAGCAATGATTTTTTCTTCTTCATTGCCGAACATGGATTCTTCACCTGCATGGGGATTTAGGCCCGCAACTGCAAGTTTCGGAAAAGGGATGCCAAATCTATTGACAAGGGAATTATTGGTCAGATAAATGGTCTGACTGATGTTTTGGATGGTAAGACTTTTTGCAACCTGGGAAAGGGGTATGTGTATGCTCACAAGGACAACTTTCAGGCGTTTGCCGGCCAGCATCATGGCAAATTCACTGGTGCCTGTCTGGTCTGCAATCAGTTCTGTGTGCCCATGAAACCTTGACCCGGCTATTTTCAGTCCTGTTTTAGTGATGGGGCAGGTTACCAGACCATCAATCCCATTATTTTGGGCAAGGTTCACACCAAGGATAATATAATTTTCCATGGCTTTTCCTGTGTCCATGGTGGGAGAAGACAGGTTGGTTACATTTCCTGCCAGGTTTGAACCATTGATAATACAGATTATTTTTGAATCATTAATAATGTTTTCCGGGTGATCCACGGTCATAATATTAAGGGGGACCGATAAAAATTTTGCAGCCTTTTTAAGAATAGTGGTATCACCAATGACAATTGGCTGGCACACTGAATGGATTCTTGGGTTGCTCAATGCTTTTACAATAATTTCCGGGCCGATGCCGGCGGGGTCTCCCATGGAAATACCGATAACAGGGCGGTTCGACTTTGGTTTCATATATTTGTCACTAAATTTGAAAATGGTTATTGTCAAAAGATTTAAATATACTATCTGAAAGGGAAAGTGTAAATAAAATTGAATGGATAAATTGTGAAACCCTTGTTAAATTCAGGTTTGAAGAATAAGATTCATTTTTATTTAATTCAAAGTAAAATAGAGAAAAACAGAGTAAATAGTAGTAAAAAAATTTTTTCGTCATCCCGGGAAAAGATATGAATTGTAAAAATTCCTTTGAAAAAGAGCTAGTTGGAGAAGTGGCTGGAATTTAAAGAAATTTTTTTGTTCCACAGAAATTATTTTTTAAATTCAGGTAGTTAAAAAATTATGCCAAACAAAAATCTAATCTGTTGCTAACAGTGTTTATCCGAGTTGACCCAAAATTCATATTCGAATAGAAAAACGTATACTTTTTATTTTGTCCGTTAGATTCACTTTAATTGTTTAATATCGCTGTATAAACTAAAAACCAAGTATGATTTTGGAAGGAAAGGTATTTTTGTAAATAAATGGAGTTATCCTGGGAAAAAGTTAAGTTTCAAATCAAAAAGTCAATACCTGATCATAGTTACCGGATGTGGATAGACCCCCTGGCACTTATTGAACATGATACCACCGGTATAACATTGGCTACTCCCAATGATTTTTTTATAAAACGGATAAAAGAAAATTATCTGGATATATTTAAAAGAGAATTTTTAAATCTTGGCCAATCCGTTGATATTCAGTTCCGAACATGTGGGAAGAAAAATGCCAAGGACCAAAAAAACACCAAAGGCCCAAAAATCAATCCAAAAATCAATAAGGATAAGAAAAAAGACGGATTTGGCAGCTCCTACCCGGCCCTGGCAGCCAGGCCCCGGTGGAAAAAACCGGAACAGGCAACACTGCCGGGATTGGATGCCTCCTTTAACGGCGGCCGGATGCTGAAGAAGGGGTATACCTTTGATGATTTTGTTGTGGGAGACAACTCCAATTTTGCTTACTCCGCATCCCTTTCCCTTGCCCAGGGAAAGATGAACGGGGCAAAAATCCTTTATCTTCTTGGTAAAACAGGACTCGGCAAAAGTCATTTGTCCCAGGCTGTGGGGC
>DAOWDR010000461.1 GCA_030638935.1 Desulfobacteraceae bacterium
CCCGGTCTTCAATGACAACAATGAAATGTCATATGTAGTGATCAATGAACGGGATATCTCCCTGATCGAGGATATGAAACGGGAGCTTGCCCAGGTCCGGCAGGAGTCGGAAAAGATGAGGGATGAACTCACCGAACTCACCCTGTTGGAACTCAAAAATAATCATATTGTTGCCCAGAGCAGTTCCATGAAACAGACCCTTGGTTTGGCCATGAAATTGGCCAAAATAGACGCCTCTAATATTCTTATCCAGGGGGAGTCTGGAACTGGTAAGGGATTGCTGGCCAAATTTATCCATAAAAATAGTAATTGGAGCAAAAAACCTTTTATCCAGATCAATTGTGCAGCCCTGCCGGAAAATCTTCTGGAGGCTGAATTGTTCGGGTATGAACGAGGGGCGTTCACCGGGGCAAGGGAATCTGGAAAAGCAGGACTTTTTGAACTGGCCGCAGGGGGGACCCTTTTCCTTGACGAGATTGGTGAATTGTCCCTGGGAGTCCAGGCAAAATTGCTCAAATATCTGGATGACCATGAGATTATGCCCGTTGGCGGTACCATTGCCAAAAAAATTGACTGTTCGATCATTGCCGCCACAAACCGGAACCTGGACCAAAGAACCCTGAAAAAGCAATTCCGGCTGGATCTTTTATATAGGCTCAATACCTTTACCCTGTCTATTCCTCCCCTGAGGAAACGGCCTGAAGATATCCTGGAGCTTACGGCCACCTGTCTGAAACGGTACAACAAAAAATATAATCGCCGGACCTATATCGGGTATAAGGCCTACGACGTGCTCAAATCCTATGCCTTTCCCGGGAATGTCAGGGAGCTGATGAATATTGTAAAACAGGCTGTGGTTATGTGTGACCGCAGGTTTCTGGATGATTATATCATCCGGGCCACGGCACCGGTGCGGCCCCGGGTAAATCCAATAGGATCTGTGACTGAAGACAGTCTCCCGGAAAAGCTTTTGTCTGCAGAATATGAGATGCTTATGCAGGCGGTCATCCGGTGCAATACCACCCGGGAGGCAGCCGCTTTTCTGGGAATCAGCCAACCAACTGTGGTGCGGAAATTAAAAAAGCATGGTATGGCCATGGAAAAAAAAGTGTGTTGATTCATTTCTAAATCAAAAAATTGTTATCCCCTGTTTTTATCGGCTTATTGGTTAATATTTTTAATGATTCAATATTGAATCATTAAAAATATACTATTATTCCAGCTTGTTATCTTGTTTTATGCGATTCAAAAATGAATCAAAATCGGTTTGTTCTGTGGGGCTTCTTGACTCAAGTATTTTTTTTATCTTAATTTTCAAATAGTTATAAAATAAAAATCCAGTAGGTATACATCTTGTATTATCTGCTCCTGTATGGGTGTGGCATTGGATTTTGGATTTGCCCAATATCGGGTAAAGAACGGCGCAAATAAGATGGAAAACAAAGGGACCTGATATATGAAAGAAAAAAAGTGGAAACCATGGCTGCTCTTATCTCCTTCCTTAACAGCCGTTTTTTTGCTCCTTGTGATTCCGGTCTGTTTTGTAATTGTCTATAGTTTCTGGCTCAGGGCCCCCAGCGGACAGGACATTCCGGCCTTCCAATTTGGGAACTATGCCAAATTCTTTGTTGATTTTTTTTATCCCTCCATTCTTTTGAATACCTTGCGGGTGGCCCTTGAAACCGTGATTCTGTGTCTGATACTGGGGTATATTCCTGCCTTTTTTTTCTATAAAACTGAGTCCCGGCTCAAGCCGTATTTGATGCTGCTGGTCATGCTCCCCTTCTGGATCAGCTTTATCATCCGTACCCTGAGCTGGATTAATATCCTTGGGGATTCCGGGCTGCTCAACCATTTGCTCATGAAAACAGGAATTATCTCAAGTCCCCTTGCCCTGCTGTACAATGAGGGGGCGGTGATCATGGGCTTATTACAGTACTTACTTCCCTTCATGATTTTAAATATTTATGTCAGCCTGGACGGCATAGACAAGAGCCTGGCAGAAGCTGCTAAAAGCCTGGGCTGTACTGAATGGCAGGCATTTAAAGAAGTCACCCTGCCCCTGAGCATGCCCGGTGTCTCTGCCGGCTGTCTCCTGGTGTTTGTCCTGACCTGCGGCACCTATCTGCCCCCCATGATTCTTGGGGGGCCTGGCAATGAAATGATAGCCAACCTGATTTTCAAACGGGTGATCGGCACCCTGGACTGGCCCTTTGGATCTGCCATCAGTGTCATTCTGATGCTGCTTTTGGGCATCATTGTTTATACCTACAACCGATACATGGGCATCAACCAGATTTTTAAATCTCTGAGCAACGAGTAAGGCAAAGGACCTTCTATGAAAAAATTGATTTCCGGATGGACATTGATTAAACTCTATACCCTATTGGTGTATCTCTGGATGTTTACCCCTATTGTGGCGGTGGTGATCCTGGCTTTTAATCCCCAGCAGTTCGGATCCTTTCCCATGGAGGGGTTTTCCTTTAAATGGTTTGTGAAGCTTGCCCATAATTCCACCATCCTGGACGCTTTTAAAAATTCCATGGTTCTGGGCACCTTGACGGCCATTTTTTCAACGGCTGTGGGGGTGCCGGCGGCCATGGCATTTATCAGGTATGAATTTCGGGGTAAAGAATTTATAAACACCCTGCTCATCGCCCCCATCATGATTCCCGAAGTAGTGCTGGGGGTTGCCCTGCTCCTGTTCATCCGATGGCTGCAGCAACCCAAAAGTTTTGCCATGCTGCTCATCGGACATGTGGTTCTGACCCTTCCCTATGTAGTCCTGATCGTCCAGGCCCGGCTGGTGGGAATCAAACGAGAATATGAAGAGGCAGCCCTGTCCCTGGGGGCAAGCCCGTTCCAAACCTTTAGGGAAATTACCTTTCCCCTGCTGGCCCCGGCCATTTTTGCCGGCATGCTTTTTTCTTTTACCATTTCCTTTGATGATGTCACGGCCACACTTTTCTGGCCAACAGCACAGAACCAGACTGTGCCCGTTAAAATATTCGGGATGCTGAGAAATTCAATCAGCCCTGAGATCAATGCCCTGGGGACTGTGATGATTTTGCTTACCGTGTCAACCCCATTATTGGCAGGCTACCTGACCCGGCGCTTTGCCAGGGGGAGCAGTAAATAAAAATTTTGGTGACATCGGCGGATTTTAAGCCGGTGTTATAACCTTTTAAAATAGGAAAAAAGGAGAGAAGAATGGGAAAAGATTTGGAAAAACGCTTGAATGATGTACAGGAAAGTTACAGCCAGGGTAATATTTCCCGGCGGGATTTTGTTAAATTTGTCGGTATTGCCGGTGCCTCTCTGGGCATCATGGGCGGACCCTTTGGATTGGTGAAACAGGCATTTTCCGGCAGCAAATCCATTACCTGTCATTCCTGGGGGGGCTCCACTTCCGAAGCATTGAGAAAATTTGCCTTTGATCCCTTTACCAAGGCCGAGGGCATTAAGGTTATTGATGCGGCCTTTACCGGCATGGATGCCTTCCTCACCCAGGTCAAGGCCTCTTATCCCCCTGGTGGAGAATTTAATATTGCTCATTTGAGCGCTGTTTATGATTATGCCCGGTATACGGATTTAGGCTTTGGCGTGGTCCTGGATGAAACCAAGATCCCCAATTTGAAAAATGTCATGACCAAAATGACCG
>DAOWDR010000720.1 GCA_030638935.1 Desulfobacteraceae bacterium
GGGATAAAAAAAAGAAGAAAAATCACAAAGGGCCAGAAAATATTGAGGGCGGCACTGGAAAAAAGGGTGTCAAAGGCGGTCTGGAAGCCCACCGAGCTTCTCTGTAATACCATGAGATAGCAATGCCCGGCACAACCGTGGACATAGGGGCAGGCAAAACAGGGAAGACTGCTGCCCAGACGAATGCCAAAGCGGCCGCCGTAGATCAGCAGAAAGAATGAGAAATGCTGGCTGAGCAGCCTTAGGTTTTCCACCATGGGGTTCTCCTTTTTTTCAGGATCAAACCGACGCAGAAAAGCAGGCTTACACCAAATACAAAAACGCCTGCAATGGAGTTGTCAAAACCATGTCTGGACCTGTGCAGCACCAGTGAATAGGTCAGGGCATATTCACTGGTTTTGTCCCTCATGCTAGCATAGAGGATATCCTGACGAAGGGCAAGGGCGCCTGCCTTTTTAAGGCGCTCGTCATGGGGCGGAGTATAGGAAAAATCCAATAACTGATTCAATACCAGGGGTGTTATCCGATGATTTTCAAGGACAGCCATTTGGAGTTTACCGGGTAATACAGGAAAAAGGTCAACAGGTGACTGGATATAAAACTTTAAGGGTTGCCCGGTCTGGTGCCAATAATAGCGTTCAGGCGACATCAGTTGAATGGATGGCAGCAGCGTGATCTGATTGGCATGGACATCATCTGCCATGATTCTTTGGGCAGGGGTCACAGATTTTCCAAACAATACCAGGTTGGTATGGGCCACCAATGTTTTTTTTTGGAGGCCGGCCCGATTTACAGCAATGGCAAACAGCCGGATATGGCTTGACTTGTCAACAAAGAGGGTGACAACACCATCTGTCGCAGGTGCTAAAAAAACTACCGGGTCCTGGTTTTCCTGGTATAAAACCTGTATTGTGCCGGCCCCGGGGTCTGTGCAGATCAGCTCAATGGCCTGGGACACCTGGCCGTTCTTTTCTTTTTTCATATCAAGAAATTTGAAATACAAAAACCCTGCATCCAAGGGTGTGGCAAAAAGAGTTGCCGGCACCAGGCAGAAGGCCAGAAAACAATATATCAATAAAAACCGTTTCATGATCTATTTGATAAAATAACCTGCCACCCGCCAGGTGCCGTCTGGATCTTTCATGACGGTGATTGATTCCACGGCGTGGGCTTTGTTGGCAAACCGGGTGGCATATCGCAGAACCAGATAGAGGCCGTCGGGCATGCCCGGCAGGGTGGTGGTGAGCTGGTCATGGAAAAGATCCCTTGATACAAGATCTCCTAAAGGGTCCCTTGCCGAGGCTGCAGCTTTTGCCCACTGGTCAGCGGTCACAGCCGATTTAAAAACCTTTGCTGCAGTCTGCCATGATACGCTGTATTTTTTTGCATCCGTAAGTTTAAGCCAGAGGGTTGCCGTGTCAATGCCGATTTCATTTTCAGGGTGGGTGTGATTGCCGTCTCCATGGGCAAAACCGGTATGGGTAACCACAAAGGCGAACAGGCATATCAGGATTGCAATTATTATGATGTTCTTTGTCTTCATTTTTGTTTTCTTTTATTATTTGTTTAATTTTTCCGGGCAGCCCCAAAGGCGGTAAGCCCCATGATTGCCAGGACGGCCAGGACAGCCATCCATTCAATACCCGAGGAGGTCATCTGGGTGGTGTCGTCTTTTTGTTCGATTTTTTCCATTTTATACCCTTCCACCACTTCTCTGTTGTCCTGCTGGCCGGATTTTTCAGATGGGAATTGTTCGGGTGTGGAAGGCTCCGGCTCCTGCTGTCCAGGGGCTGCCAGCTTTTCAAGCAGGGCCTTGCGGTCTGCCACCTGCTTTTCCAGTGGCTGTTGGGCCATCTGTTCAACTGCCAGCTTGAACTGTGCGACCAGCTCCGGGCTCAAAACCCCGGGAATGGAGATGATGGAGACCACCATCTGGTTGAGCATGGGATTGTTGCAGGTATGGTCACAGCAGGCAATACCTTTTTGAATAATGCTTCGGGCATATTGGGCAGCCAGATTTTCCAACACTGCCTGGTCGGGTTTCCAATAGCCTTTCCTGCTTACTTCCAGCATTCGGCCGGTGATGGACTGAAAGGCCCAGGGGGACGCCCTGTTAAAAAATTTTTCCATTTCAAGACCGTACTTATCTTTGACATAAACCTCATAGGTCTGCTGCCACTTAGTGGCATCCACCTTTTCCGGTGTGGTCATGTTCCAGCCCCACAAATATTCAACATAATCGGCCATGGCCTTGGCCCCGGCATAGTCTTCGGCTTTCATTCCCTCTATCCATTTGGAATTCAAATACCGGGAGCGCATTTCACGGCCCAGGGTCTTGCCCATATCTTCCACATGGACCCGGCCTTTTTTCTGCTGCTGGGTGATCAGGGTTTCAGGGGCCCTGCCGGATTCCTTGCGAACCGCCATGGACAGACCGCCCAGGTATTGGAACATATCATCATTGTCCAAAAGACCGTATACATTGGATGACCGGGAGTGAACCGTAACATCCACCTTGGATAGTTGTTCTTTTAAAAGTTTTTTTGCCCTGATGCCCCATTTGTAGCCTGATTTGCCTTGGCCGAATGCAAATCCCATACGGTTCTCAAACACATCCACCACCTGGTCCGGGTCTTCCCACTTGGAAGAGCCCGAGGCCATCTCCGAGACCCCGTTGCCATAGGACCCAGGGGTTTCGGAAAAAATGCGGAACCGGGACATCTCGTCTGCCTGTTCAGGGTCCATACCCTTTTGGATGAGCCGGGTTTTAATTTCTAAGGTGTGCCGGGCTATCAGGTTTTCAACATCAACC
>DAOWDR010000425.1 GCA_030638935.1 Desulfobacteraceae bacterium
ATATTATTTATCGAAAGACGAATAATAAAATAATAGAATAATAAAAATTAAGGGATATCCATCGGTTTTAAACATTTCAAAAACCCGCTGCATAACTTGCATGATCAAGAGCATTTTCGAATAGTTTCCCAGTGACATATTGGTTTTGACTCTTTGACAACCTGGCTCCAACTATCGGTTGTTTGGTAAAAAAGGCATATAAAAACATTGTAGACTCGACCATTTATGAGTAGAATATCCGATATGAATATCCAATTACCACAACGATACGCCGACAGGGCCAGTGTTAACACCATCCGGGAGGTCTTTGACTATATTTGTCAGTACAAGGGCAAAACCTTTGTGCTGAAAATAGAAGATTCCCTCATTGACCATTCTTTTTTTCCCCTGCTTATGAAAGACATTGTCCAATTGCACGACATCGGTATTCATCTGATCATCGTGGCAGGTACCCGGGAAACCATTAAAAAACATTTGAGCAAAGCGAAACTGCATACAAGGATAGTCAAAGGCATCCGGATTACTACAAAAGAGGCCATGGCCCATGTCAAGCTGGCAGCCATGGAAGTGGCCCAGATTTTTATTTCCCACCTGTCAGCAGGCAATGCCAACGGTATTATGGGGAATTGGACTCGGGCAAGATCCCTGGGGGTATGTGATGGATTGGATTACCAATACACCGGTCATGTGGAAAAAATTCAATCTGGTATTGTTCATAAACTTCTGTCCCAGGATTTTATCCCGGTAATTTACAATATAGGAATGAATGCCACAGGGGATTGTTATAATTTAAATTCAGACCAAATTGCCCGGCAGGTCTGTCTGGAGCTGGACATTGAAAAACTCTTTTTTATTCGGGCCCAGGATGCCATCCCAACAACCGGTCTTGAACTCCCGCCAGGAAGTCAGGTCCACCCCGATGGAAAGATTTTTTCCAACATGGATATCAGCCATGTGGATTTCATGCTAGGCCAAAACAAGGATCGCTTAAGTTTTGAAAACCAGACACTGCTGGCGTACTCAAAGGCAGTTATCGATCGGTCTAAAGGGCTTAATCGGGTTCATATTATTGACGGTAGATGTGAAGGGCGACTGCTTCAGGAAGTTTTCTCCAGTATAGGCGGAGGCACATTGATCTATGGCAACCAGTATGCCCATATCCGCCAGGCCACCCTTGAGGATGTTCCTGAAGTCCTGCACCTTTTGGATGGATATATAAAAAAAGGCAATCTGGTCATGCGAACGGCATCAGATATTAAGAATAAAATCCATGCCTACCATATCTATGCTGTAGACCACGCTGTATACGGATGTGGAGCCCTTTACGAACTGGGTGACTGGGGTGAAATCGGTGCTGTTGCCGTGAGTGATTCCTATAAATCCAAAGGCATCGGCCGGGGACTTGTGCAATATCTCATCCAAACCGCTCGAAAGAAGCATATACAAAACCTTTTTCTTCTGACCACACAGGCTGCAGACTGGTTTTTTGAATTCGGATTTGTCTGGGCCAGCCCAGGGGATCTTCCCGAACCCCTGCGGGAAAGATACAACCCTGAACGGAACTCAAGGGTGTTGCTCCTGAAGCTTTAATTTTGTCTGGAAACCCAGGCCCCTGATTCATGATTTTTCCTTTATTTATATCCTTTGGTTTTTAACCCTTGGTTTACATCTAATCACCCTGTAAAAGCGCTGGGGAAAATGGCTTTCTCAAATTATGACTATTTGGCAGAAAAAATTTTGATTAGTTCTTGAATGTGGGAACGGATATTGTTATTACAGGTCATAAAAAAATTATAGAAAAGTCACTTTTTAATATAAGGTATGGTAAGGGGGAGAAATGACGGAATTAATTGATGTCAGGGCAAGGGAAATACTTGATTCCAGAGGGAATCCAACGGTTGAAGTGGATGTGACATTGGCCTGTGGTGCACAGGGCCGGGCCGCAGTCCCGTCAGGAGCTTCCACTGGTACCCGGGAAGCCCTGGAACTCAGGGACAATGCAGATAATCGTTTCATGGGTAAAGGGGTTCTCAATGCCGTTGCCAATGTGAATGAAGTGATTGCCCCGGAAATTATTGGATATGATGCCATGGATCAGGCCGGGCTTGACCGGACCATGCTGGATATTGACGGGACTGAAAATAAGTCAAGGCTGGGTGCCAATGCTATTTTAGGGGTTTCCATGGCAGCGGCAAGGGCTGCGGCTATTGCCTGTGATGTACCTTTATATAAGCATATCGGCGGTATAAATGCACGGGTTCTTCCCGTACCCATGATGAATATTATAAACGGCGGAGCCCATGCTGCCAATAACCTGGATATCCAGGAATTTATGATTCTTCCCTTTGGTGCTAGTTCCATAAGTGAAGCCGTTCGCATGGGAGCGGAAACCTTCCATAATCTGCAAAAAATTCTCAAGGGCGAAGGCTTAAGCACGGCAGTGGGAGATGAAGGCGGGTTTGCCCCGAATCTGAAATCCAATGAAGAGGCCCTGGAATACATTATCAATGCCATTGAAACTGCCGGTTACAGGCCTGGCAAAGATATTGGTATTGCCCTTGATGCAGCTGCTTCGGAATTTTACCGGGACGGAAAATATATATTCCAGTCAGAGGGAAAAGACCTGTCTGCTGCGGACATGATAGACTATTACGAGGGTCTTATTGAAAAATATCCC
>DAOWDR010000502.1 GCA_030638935.1 Desulfobacteraceae bacterium
ATTATTCCCGTTATCAATGATAGGGTCACGGGAATCAGCGGTGGAAACCTAAAATTTAGTATTTTTTTCACATATTCCCACCTGCTGAGTTATCTGCTGGTTATTGAATACGCTGGATATCAGCCCCCAGGGATGAAAACTTTTTTTCTATGCCTTCATATCCCCTGTCCATGTGGTAGACCCGGGAAATCACCGTGGTGCCTTGGGCAATCAGTCCGGCTATTACCAAAGAGGCGCTTGCCCGAAGATCAGAAGCCATAACCGGTGCTGCCTGGAGCCTGTCAATTCCCCGGACCATGGCATAGTTCCCGTTGGAAATGGAAATATCAGCCCCCATGCGCAACAGCTCATTGGCATGGATAAACCTGTTTTCAAAAATAGCCTCATGGATCATGCTGTTTCCCTTTGCAATGGTCATCATGGCCATGAACTGTGCCTGCATATCCGTTGGAAAGCCCGGGTATGGCTGGGTTTTAATATCAATGCTTTTAATGATATCTCCTCCCTGCACCCGGATCTGGTTTTCACCGATATCAAGGGTTGCACCGGTGGCCTTGAGTTTGTTGATAATCCCGCCAATGTGATCAGGAATACACCCCTTTATCAAAACATCACCGCGGGTTGCGGCTGCAGCCACCATAAAAGTACCGGCTTCAATCCTGTCGGGTATAACGTTTATCTGGGCCGGATGGAGTTTTTCAACGCCTTCAATGGAAATAATGGCTGTGCCTGCACCTGAAATTTTAGCCCCCATCTGAATCAGGGCATTTGCAAGACATACAATTTCAGGCTCCCTGGCTGCATTTCGTAATACCGAGGAACCCTTTGCAAGTACGGCAGCCATCATGAGATTTTCGGTGCCGGTAACAGTTGGGATATCAAAATAGATTTCATTGCCAATCAATTGGTCAGCTTTTGCCTCTATATAGCCGTGATCCATGCTAATCTCTGCCCCCAGGGCTTCAAGCCCTGAAAGATGCATATTAACAGGGCGTGCACCAATGGCACACCCACCGGGCATGGAAACCTTTGCATGGCCGAATCGGGCAACCAAGGGTCCAAGAACAAGAATGGAGGCCCGCATTTTTCTGACAAGCTCATATTCTGCTTCGATTTTATTGATGCCTGACCCATCCACGGTCAAGGTGTTGTTTTCAAAATTGCAACTTGCACCTAAATCTTCCAGCAGCATCTGGATGCTGGCAATATCCATAAGTTTAGGAACATTTGTAAATCTAGATTTTCCATTAACCAGTATACTTGAAGCAATAAGAGGCAGGGCCGCATTTTTGGCACCGCTGATAGTGACTTCGCCTCTAAGCCGTTTACCGCCGTTGATCTGAATTTTATCCATAGGAAAGTTTTGCTTTTTAATGATTTAAAAAAGAAGGGTTTTGCTAAAAAGGCCAAAACCCTTTTTTTATTATGATGGTACCTGGGACGAGAATTGAACTCGTACAAGCAATATGCTCGAGGGATTTTAAGTCCCTTGCGTCTACCAGTTCCGCCACCCAGGCATAATTCCAGGTTAATTATAACATTTTTTTTAATTTTACAAGTTTAAAATGGCCTTTGCATCCAATAATATAGACTATTTAATTTTCTTTACAGGAATTAGAAATATTGGTAGGAAATCCTTGGTCCGCTTTTAGAAAACCATTCTCTAATTGGATCAAATAAACAATAGGAGAAAAAAATGCTGCCAAAAGGTCTGCTCCATCCGGATATGTCCCACAACCTTGGTATTTTCAGTAAATTAACTGAACAAGCAGCCTGTTTTGGAACGGAACCCTATCATCTAAAACATCTTATCCGTCAGCCCCAACGGTTTTCTGACTTTTCCCTGAAAACCAAAGAGTTGTTTCTGGATTTTTCCCGCCAGCGTGTTGACGCTGATGTTCTCCAGGATTTGATCATACTTGCAAAAGAGACTGAGGCCTGCCAGAGCTTTTCGGATATGGCTGCAGGCAGGATCGTAAATACTACGGAAAAAAGAGCTGCCCTCCATACCGGGGCAAGAAATTTTTTTAACAATACTATAGAACTAAAAATTGGGAATATGGATGTTAGTCCTGAAATAAGCAGGGTCAATAATGAAATAAAAAACTTTTCTTCGGCAATCCATCAGGGGACCATAAAAGGCAGTACAGGCAAGGCCTTTACCCATGCCGTTGTTATAGGCATTGGTGGGTCCTATCTGGGTTGTGAATTTGCATTTAAAGCCTTGAAGCAATCCATTGATCCGAAAATCAATATCCACTTTTTGCCCAATGTGGATATTGATAATTTTAATAGCGTTATTAAAATTATCAACCCGGAAACCTGTTTGTGGATCGTTATTTCCAAATCCTATACTACCACTGAAACCATGGCCAACCTTGCACAGGCACAGCTTTTTTTAAAAACCCATGGACTTTCTCCGAAAAATCACCTGGTCACGGTAACAGCCCAGGGTAGCCCCGGGGATGATCCTTCAAATCCGGTTCTTGCCGCCTTTCACATGTTTGATTTTATCGGCGGCCGTTTCTCAGTCACCTCGGCTGTGGGAGGACTGCCCCTGAGTCTTGCCTTTGGATTTGATAACTTTGAACGGTTTTTAAAAGGCTGCCACAATATGGATACCCACGCCCTGACAGCTCCCGAACCCAAAAATATTCCCCTGATGGCTGCCCTGATCAGTATCTGGAATACTTTTTTTCTCAATTACCCGGCCCAGGCCATCATCCCCTACTCCAGCGGGTTATCAAAATTAGCCCCCCATGTACAGCAACTTAGCATGGAAAGCCTGGGCAAGCACGCATCCACAGATGGCCGCTTTCTTACCCGACCTGGGGGTACCATCATTTTTGGAGAACCAGGCACCAATGCCCAGCATTCCTTTTTCCAGCTGGCCCACCAGGGACAAGCCTTTCCCATGGAATTTATCGGTGTGATCAACCCGGCTTATGGGGGGGAGTGTGCCAAATCAAAAGGGGTGAACAATCACCAGGAACTCTGGGCCAATATGATTGCCCAGACCTTGGCCCTGGCCATTGGAAAAGAAGATGAGGCCCCGGCAAAATCTTTCACCGGCAACAGACCCTCGTCCCTGATCCTCATCAATGATCTGTCCCCGGAAAACCTGGGGAACCTATTGTCCTTTTATGAAGCCAAGACCGTTTTTGAGGGATTTATCTTGGGAATTAACCCCTTTGACCAGTTTGGGGTGGAATTGGGGAAAGTTCTGGCCTCTGACATTCGGAAGGAAATTCAGCTTAAAAACAAATCCATGGATCATGGATTTGATCACCTGGATGATACAAGAAAATTTTATCTTAAGACCTTATTCAAAGGTTCCCTGGAATAATTATTGCGGGCTTGATTCTATTTCCCATGACCTGATTTACCACCAAGATCATGATTTTTCTTTCACAATCTTGGTGGTGAAAATCTATTATAAAAACCGGTAAAGAGAAGCACCCCAGGTAAGACCGGCACCAAGGGCAACAAAGAGCACGGTCTCTCCGGATTTACCGGTTCGTCCCTGTTCAATGGCTTCATGGAGGGCAAGGGGAATACTGGCTGCAGTGGTGTTGCCGTATTTTTCAATATTATGAAATATCTTGTCCTCGGGAAGCTTTAAAAACTGCCCAAATGCCTGGTTGATTCTCTTGTTTGCCTGGTGGGGAACTACAAGGTCAACCTCATCAAGCCCGATCCCGGCTTTTTCAAGAACTTCCTTGGTTACCTTTGGCAACAATCGAACGGCTTTTTTAAAAATGCTCGGTCCGTCCATGACAGGGAAATATCGGGGATCGTCAAGGGGTAGTCCCGGGGGATTACGGTGGGGGAGCCTGGATGCCGGCAATTCGGTCATTAAAGAATCGGCATAGTTTCCATCTGCATGGAGAGCTGAGGCCAAAAGACCGCAATCCTTGGTATCGACTCCTTCAATACACAAAGCCCCTGCCCCATCTCCAAAAATAACGGTGACATCCCTGCCCCGGGTGGACTTGTCCAGGCCGGAAGAGTGAACTTCCCCGCCCACCAGAAGCACCTTTTTGGCAAGGCCGGTTTTGATATAGGCATCTGCCGTGGCAAACCCATACAAAAATCCGGTGCACTGCTGGCGGATGTCCAGGGCCGGGGTTGAATTCAATCCCAGTTTGGCAGCCATCAGACAGCCGCATCCCGGAAACATAATATCCGGGCTCAAAGTTGCAAATATGATAAAATCCAGATCCTCAGCAGTCCATCCGGCTGCATCAAGTGCCTGTTTGGCTGCTTCAAATCCAAGATCAGATGCACCGGTCACCCCTTCCGGGGATACCCAGTATCTTTGTTTGATTCCGGTTCGCTGCTGAATCCACTCATCAGAGGTATCCAAAATTTTTTCAAGATCTTTATTTGTCACCAGATTTGGGGGAACAAACTTACCCGTTCCTCTTATAATACTTTTTATCATTGGAGCTCCCTTTATAGGCAAAATTATCAATTGCTAAATATTAAATACTGCTATATTATTCACGCCTTATAATAAATATTTATTCTTTAGGCAAGAAACTTAACTTTAAAATCAATTATCACTTAAGGAAACCGTGTTTACACAATCACTCATACTATTAACCGGCCTTGCCCTGCTCTACTATGGGTCTTCCATCCTTGTGGAAGGGGCAGCATCTACTGCCGTCATGTTTGCAGTTCGCCCTGTCATTATCGGGCTTACCATTGTCTCCCTTGCAACCTCGGCACCTGAACTTCTGGTCAGCCTTGTTGCTGCGTATAAAGGGTCAGGTGGCATTTCCATCGGCAATATTTTGGGCAGTAATGTAATTAATATTGCCCTGGTTTTGGGAATTTCCGCTGTTATACGCCCGGTTTCCATTAGCAGACAGGTGATAAGGATTGAAATCCCCTACATGATTTTTATCTCTTTTGTTTTCTGGCTGCTCTGCATGGATTCCAGGATTAACAGAACTGACGGAATTATTCTAATATTTTTTTTGTGTGTTTTTATGACCTATGGCTTTTTCACAGCCAAGGACAAATTTAATGGGCAAGGCAAACCAAAAGACCGCCCCTTTAACCAAATGCTAGAAAATGGTCTATATATCATCCTGGGTATTGTCATGCTTTCCTTTGGTGCCAACTTTGTGGTCAGGGAAGCCATTGTCATAGCCAGCCAGATGGGCCTTTCCCAAACATTTATAGGCATCTCCGTGGTAGCCCTTGGTACATCCCTGCCGGAACTTGCCACATCTGCAGTGGCAGCCGCCAGGGGAGAAAGCGATATTTCCGTTGGCAATGTTGTGGGATCAAATCTGTTTAATATCTGCCTGGTCATGGGCGTGGTGGGCATTTTCAACCCCATGTCCATTGACCCCTCCCTCCACGGGTTCGAGTTTCCTTTCATGATCTTTATCTGTTTAGTCCTGGGTGTGATGGCATCTGTAAAAAAGGGGGTAACCAAGCCAGGTGGCATCCTGTTTATTGTATTATTTTTTATATATATCGCAGTGTCATATGTAAAATAGTAAACAATTTCACTTTTTTTTGATTTTTTCCTTGCAAGTCCGAACTAATTTATTATATGGACTGGTATTCATACAAAAAATTTCTTTTTACCAAGGGGCATAGAATGGCAGACCCAACACGACTTCTAATAGTTGACGATAATGAAGACATCTTATCTACCTTTTATGAATTTTTCAATTCAATGGGATATGAAGTTAAAACAGCGGTGGATGGATTTGTCGCTTTAAAATTATTAAGAGATAAATCCAATTTTTTCAATTGCCTTATCACCGATCTTGTTATGCCCAACATCAGTGGTGTGGGACTTATATCCATTGTAAAAAAAGAATTTCCCCATTTGAAAATAATTGCGATAACAGGTTTTGGCGATCACCCCGGTGCCCTGGCATCTGAAGCACAAGCAGATATTGTCCTTTTCAAACCAATTGATTTATTCAAAATTGAAGAAAAGGTTGCAACGCTTCTGAGCGATGATAACGACAACCCAAAAGAGTAAAACAAAGCTATGAGCACACCCCTAATCGGCGTCAGCAAATCAATGTTAAAGATTAAGGAATTGATCAACCATGTGGCCAACACCTGCCTTAATGTATTGATCACCGGTGAAACAGGTGTGGGAAAAGAGGTGGTGGCCCAAAGCCTGTATTCTGAATCCAATAGAGCGACCCAGAATTTTGTCAAAATCAATTGTGCGGCCCTGCCGGAAACCCTTCTGGAAAGCGAACTCTACGGCTATGAAAAAGGAGCCTTTACAGGAGCCCACAAAAAACGTCCCGGCAAATTCCAGACAGCACACAAGGGCGTACTCTTTTTGGATGAAATCGGTGATATGCCACTGGCGCTTCAGTCAAAAATGCTCCACGTGCTTCAAAGCGGAGAATTTTCTCCCCTGGGATCTGACCAGGAATTTAAAACCGATGTATGGGTGATAGCTGCAACAAACCATAACCTGGAAGAAAGAATGCAGCAAAAAAAATTCAGGGAGGATCTTTTTTACCGGCTCAATATCATTAAAATAGATATTCCTCCCCTGCGACAAAGAAAAGAAGATATTCCCTCCCTTATTGAATATTATTTCAGACTATACAAAACCGAATATCCCAACAACATGGGCTCCAAACCCGATGCCGACACCCTGACCCGTTTGTGCAACTACCCCTGGCCCGGCAATGTAAGGCAATTGCAAAACTGTATCAAAAAACAAATGGTATTAAACTCCTGGCAAAAAATCTTTGATGAACTGCCCAGTGAACATCCCGAAGAGATTACCCCAAATATTGCCAGGCCAGAGGCCAATGGATCTGCTCATTTTCTAAACAATGAAGAGAATTATGACAGGATGAGTATCATCTCGGAATTTGTGGACCTGTCCACCAGTTCTGAAAAATTATTCGAAGATATTTCACTAAAAAAAATCAAAAAACTGGCCTCTGACAGGGTGGAAAAAGAAGTCATCACCTTTGTTCTTGAAAAAGTTGGATGGAACCGATCCAGGGCTGCCAAAATACTTAAGATCAGCTATAAGACACTTCTATACAAAATGAGTGAGTTTGAGGTCAGCCCCCCGGTAAAATAGTTGTTCAGTATTCTTATTATCCTTTACTTCACCTTTTTTTTTACATATAGATTAAATCTATGATTTACGCAGTGATTCATTGCATTAATTCACATAATTTTATGCAATGAATTCAAATTTTAGTTTTAATTAGAAATTTGGTTTTCAAATCATGAATTTCCACAATCTGAAACTTTCTGGGGAAATTCAAGAAAACGTCTTTTACATTTTTTAAAGGAGGGAGTATGAGGAAAATTGTTCTATTAACGATTGTGGCCTTTTCATTTGCCATGTTATTTTCACCACTGGCCTTTTCTGCCAGAAAAACCATTATTAAAATTGGTATAAATGCACCCTTGACCGGGGATATCCCAAAAGTAGGCGAAGGTAGCAAATATGCCGCCATGCTGTGGCTTGAAGACATTGAAAAAGCCGGCGGCCTTGAGGTTGGGGATAAAAAATATGAAGTAGAACTGATAATTGAAGACAATGAATCCAAGGCAGAATCCGCTGTAAAAGCCAACACTAAAATGATCACCCAGGATGATGTGCTTGCCATTATCGGTCCCCAGTCTTCCAAACAGGCAGTTCC
>DAOWDR010000639.1 GCA_030638935.1 Desulfobacteraceae bacterium
AGGGTGTTCCTTGTATTACGCTATGATAACAAATTACTGGTTGATCAATTCAACAAGGAGAAGCTCAATACGGAAAAGCTCAACCGGGAGCTGGTCATGAAAAATAATGAACTGGAAAGAATATCCAGGATTGATACCCTGACCGGCCTTAAAAACAGGCATTATCTTTTTAATATTTTAAAGCCAAGGATGAAAAATGATATCTACTCCCTGTGGATGGAGAGAAACGGCTCTAACAAAAGGAAACAATCCGATTTAAGTGGTTATGGCATTATCAGCATTGATATCGACCACTTCAAGAAGGTCAACGACAACTATGGACACGATTCCGGCGACATGGTGCTCAAGCAGTTCAGTGACAGACTTTGTGAAAAAGTCAGGCAGGATGATATGGTTGGCCGCATTGGTGGTGAAGAGTTTGTCATAGTTTTAAAGGATACCAATGAAAACAACCTTGCCATCCTTGCCGAAAAGATCCGTCTCCATGTGGAAAACTCTGTTTTTAGGGTGACGGACAGCCGCAAGATCAATATAACCTGCTCCCTGGGCTTTATTTTCTATCCGTTTTTCAAACATCACCCGGCCGACATGAAAATCGAACATATTTTTTATCTGGTTGATAAAGCCCTTTATGTTGCAAAGGAAAACGGCCGAAACCTTGCAGTTAAGGTGGTCTCTTCCGAGCGTGACAGCCAGGACATACTTCTTCTTAAATCCATTACCAGCGACCTGAACAAAGCAATTGATAATGGGCAGGTTCAATTTGAATTTTAATCCGTGGAAAGATGGATTTAGTATTTCAAATCAACCATTTTTCAATAATTTTGTAAGTTCCGGTATGATCTCCAATGCATCTGCAACCGCATAATAGTCACAGTTTGACATGATGGCCGCATTTTTATCCGTGTTTACGGCAATCACCATTCCAGAAGTTTTCATGCCGGCAAAATGCTGGATAGACCCGGATAGACCCCAGGCAAGATAGACCCTGGGGTTTACCTTTTCACCGGTTTGGCCCACCTGCATGGAATATGGGACCCAGCCTGAATCCACTGCCACCCTTGAGGCACCGACGGCAGCATTGAGCATTTTGGCACATCGGGAAAGGAGGTCAAAATTTTCACCATTTTTCATCCCCCGTCCCCCGGCAACAATCACCTCCGCTTCCACAAGGCTTATTGCTGCATTCTTGTCGGAATCTCCAGTTTTAACAACCTTAAACCCTTTTGAATCAAGACCGCTTCCATCAAATTCAACTATTTCAGCCAACCCTGGAGAGTTCACAGGTTCTATTGCATTGGGTCTCACCCCCAACACAAGCACTTCCCCTTTAAGCTTTATGGTGGCCATGGTTTTTCCTGAATACTGGGAGGTCATCACAAGATTTTCTTCAAGGTCAACATTAAAACAGTCCATGACCAAAGGGGCTTCAGCCAGGGCTGCAATCCTGGGCAAAAGGTCCTTGCCCCGGGCGGTTGAAAGGCCGAAAACCACAGAAATATGATGGGCTTTAATGGCATTTATCAAGGCTTTGGCCCTGACAACAGGATTGTTTAGCTGCTCCTTGGCAAGCAAAACAGAGATAATCCTGGTTATGCCAAATGATTCCAGCTCTTTTTTCAAGTTGCCGGCCGCCCCCATGACAAAGGCAAAAAGCTGTGTATCCTTGGCCCTTGCAAGGGTGATCATGCCAAAATTGGCTTCTTTGATTTTTCCCTTATCCAATTCTATTATGATACCGATATTTTTCATCATATCACCTTTGCCTCTACCTTGAGAATTTTTATGATTTTCAGGGCAATCTCATTTGGATTACCCGTTATCTCTTCAGGCTTCCGGGTTTGTACCAGGGGTTCAAGTTCAATTATGTCCATTCCCCTGGTGGAGGATTCAATATTCAGCTGGGCAAAAGCGATCTCCCGTATCGGTTTTTTCTTGGATTTAACCACATCGGGAAAAGTAGGATATCTGGGAGTGTTCAATCCCCTTCCTGTACCAATGACGCAGGGCAAAGACATCTCATAGCTATTAGAGGTTCCCCCGGATAGTTCGCTGTCAACAATAACATGATCCAGAGCCTTGTCTGCCCCAATCTCAAGCCTGACCACATTTGTTGCAACGGGAAAGTCAAATAAGGCGCCAATGCGGAACATGGTCTGCATCCCTTCGGAATCAATGGATTCCTTGCCCGTAAAAATCAACTCAGGGGTTCCGTCCTGTTCAATGGCAGCCTTGAGTGCCCTTGCCGTTTCAATGCTGTCATGCATTTTGTCACTGACAATCAAAACCCCCCTGTCAGCCCCCATGGCCATGGCGGATCGAAGAGTTTTCTGTGCATCCTCCCTTCCAAGACAAACCACAACAACCTCGGAACCCGGCAGATCTTCTCTAATCCTGACAGCTTCGGTAACGGCATGTTCATCATAGGGATTTAAAAGAAAGGAGATACTTTCATCAATACGGTTTTTCCCAAGAATGGCGATATTCGCCGCAGAATCGGGAACATGTTTAACGCAGACATAAATTTGCATTGTTTTTCACCAAAAAAAATTATTCTTTACAAAATTGTGGACCAACCTACCATGGGATTACGTTTAATTCAATTGTGGCTTTTGCAGCCCTTAAATCAGGAAGGCCGATTTTTCAGTTATAAAGACATAGGATAAATATGTTCGTTATCTGAAAAACCGGCCTTGAATGGTAACTAACTTTTTCTAAATTCCTATCCGTTTACGGAAAAAGAACTATTATAATTTATTTCTCTTTTCCTTGAGAAAAATCCCACATCAGTTGATCTGTCAGTATATCTAAATTTGTACTGAAGAGGTTCATTGTCATGATCCAGCCCCTTTTCACAGGCATCAATCAACTCTGCCATCATGCGGCCTACAACCGGTGCATTCTTGTACTGGTTGCCACTGGTTCCGATGGCCATATAGAATCCGGGAAGATCTGATTTGTCATAAACAGGAATCCAGTCATCGGAACAGTCATAAAGGTCTACAATGCCCTTGGGCTGATTGGGAACCTGGAGGGATGGAATTCGTTTGCCAAGTCTATAACACTGGGCTTTCCACTGTTCATCGGTTAGGACATTATCCTTGCCATGTCCACCTTTACCGGCATAAAAATCATCCGGGTCTACCCATTCCTGGGGATCGCAATCCGGGTCTTCACTTCCGATGAGAAAGGTGTTGCCCACTTCCGGACGGACATAACATCCTATATCACCGTCTGACATGTGATAACCATCTTTAAGGTAATCATAATCTTCCGGGCTGGGGCAATACATTACTTCATGCCTCAGGGCCTTGGTTTTAATGTTGCAGCCTTCCCATACGCCTTCGGCCATCTGGTTGATCTTAAATGAATGGGGCCCGCCAACATTGACAACAAT
>DAOWDR010000273.1 GCA_030638935.1 Desulfobacteraceae bacterium
CGTGGTATCCCATGATCGTCATTTCATGAACCAGGTGTGCACCCACATTGCCGACATTGATTTTGGGCAAATCGCAGTATATGCGGGGAACTACGATTTCTGGTACCAGGCCAGCCAGCTGAACCTGAAACAAAAGCAGAATGAAAACAAAAAGGTCACTGACCGGGCCAATGAATTAAAGTCATTTATCCAGAGATTCAGTTCAAATGCCTCCCAATCCAAACAAGCCACCCCCCGGAAGAAGCTTCTGGAAAAACTCACAATTGAAGACATGCCTGTCTCCTCAAGAAAATACCCCTTTATCTGCTTTCAGCCGGAACGATCCTGTGGCAACGTGATCCTGGAAGTGGAAGGGCTCACCAAAACCATTGATGGTGAAAAGGTATTGAACAACGTGAGTTTTACCGTGAACGGCAATGATAAGATCGTCTTTATGAGCAACAACAGTGTTGCAAAGACCACCCTCTTCCAAATTCTGGCAGGAGAGATGGAACCGGACGCAGGAAGTTTTAAATGGGGCGTCACCATTTCCCACTCCTATTTCCCCAAGGAACACAGCACCTACTTCAATGGGGATAAAAATCTTATCAACTGGCTCCTGCAATTCTCACCCCCCAAGGAGGGAGAAAGTTTTGCCCGGACATTTCTAGGGAGAATGCTCTTTTCCGGGGAAGATGCCACAAAAAAAATCAGTATGCTCTCAGGCGGGGAAAAAGTTCGCTGTATGCTCTCCCGGATGATGCTTGCCCAATCCAATGTGCTGGTGATGGACGAACCCACAAACCACCTGGACCTGGAATCCATCACCGCCTTAAATGACAGCCTGGTCAAGTTCAAGGAGGTAATTTTATTCACTTCCCATGACCATGAGTTCGTCAACAGTCTGGTAAACCGGATTATCGAAATTACTCCCACCGGGATCATTGATCGGCTCATGACCTTTGATGAATATATTGAAAGCACAGAAGTTGCAGAAACCCGGGAAGCCATGATCAAAAAAGCTGCCTAGAAAATTTTATTATAAATAACCACAAAGGACACGAAGATCATACATTTATCTCTTCGTGTCCTTTGTGGTAAAAAACCTGCAGGTCTTTTTTATCTATGTTAAAATCATGACATTGACTTTATGACTGGGGTTAATAGTGGGGCGGTTTTTCATTTGCCGGAGCATCAATTCTTGAGGTAAACTCGGAAAATTCTTTGCCCTGTTTTGTCAGGACATCACAGATACTGGAAAGACGTTGGATTTCCTTTTGTTGCTCATAAATCACATCATTTAAATCCTTGATAATCTGTTCCTGAAATTCAATCTTCATCTCAATTTTTACCAGACGTTCTTCATTCATTTTTTATTTCCTTCCGGCGCCTTGGCCAGGATGGTATAGGAGTTAAGGCCTTACCCCAAGCCAGATGGTGTGCTTGCTGCCTTTCCCGGATTTTCGGGCTCTCACAGAGACTATTTGTGTTTTAAACCCGGTAAGCTTCATACGCCGGGTGAATGCCTCGTCAATTCCGGATGACCAGACAGCCAGAATTCCTCCCGGCCTAAGGGCCTCAAAGGAGGCTTTTAAGCCGAATTTACCGTAGAGACGGTCATTGGCCTTCCGGGTAAGTCCGGCAGGTCCATTATCCACATCCAGAAGTATGGCATCCCAGGCTAATTTGCTCCTGCCAATGGTTTTTACCACATCCTCCTCTTCCACCCTTACCCTGGGATCATCCAGGGGCATACCCGCAAGGTGTCCCAGGTGCTCCCGGTTCCATCGGACAACAGCCGGGATCAATTCAGATACAAGAATCTGTGTATCCGGACCTGATTGTTCAAGGGCCGCTGCCAGGGTATAGCCCATGCCCAAGCCCCCAATGAGAATTTGCCAATTGGATTTTGGATTAAGACGGCTGCAGGCAAGCTCAGCCAGGGCATCTTCAGAACCGTGTATACGGCTGTTCATCAATTCGGTGCCTGCGGTTCGGATGGAAAACTCCTGGTCTCGAACATGCAAGGTCACCTCGCTTTCATTTTCTGGAACTTTGACCCGGTCGATCTCTTTCCAAGGAATCAAGTGGGTCTCCTCAATTTACAGACCAATTGCCCAATCTGCTTGTTTTTCATACCTTTATCCCATTTCATGTTTTATTATTCATTCCTTCTAAATGTAATCAAATATATTTATGACAACCACCCGAAAAGGATTACTTCAACTGACTATCTTTGCTGCCGCGCCGATTGAAGCCAATGGAAATCGCCTGCTGTTCTTCAAGTTCCGACTGGCATCTGATGCACAAACGAACGCCGGGGATTGCTTTGCGGCGGGCATCCGGAATAACTGACTCGCACACCTGGCAATGGGTTAAACCTGCACCATCGGGCAAACGACTCCTGGCCAGTTTTACTGCATCTTCTACACTTGCGTCTATTTGCTCTTGCACAGCCCCGTCACGGGACCAACCACCTGCCATAAGTTGCTCCTACTCAATAATATTTTACCCATTAAATTATCAGAATTATGGTCACAACAAAAGTTAAATATTTGTCTTGAATTTATGGCTTGAATATTTAAATCAAAAAGAGTATACGTCATGGCTGATATTAAAAATTTATCCAAAGGATTTATGAAACAACAAATGAAAATAGCCCCGGTGATGAAAACTTGCAGTTAGTTTGCAGTTTATGAACCGATTTTGAAAAACCAAGTGTCTTTTTATAGATTTTTCATTTGTATAGTTGCCTTCATAATGATTCAAGTGCTGTAAACCCTCTGCAAGCCCCTTAAATTCCAACAAAACTATCTAATTTAGTAATAATTAAATTGACCCCCCCTTAATTTTGAAAGCGGTGGTCAGGGAGTAGAGATATGGTGCTTAAACAATATGGGTTGGAAAGGCTATTTACCAATGGGTTTGATAAAATCCTTGACACAAATCTTGGTCGTA
>DAOWDR010000309.1 GCA_030638935.1 Desulfobacteraceae bacterium
AACATAGAGACCGGCAGCAAAGGCTCCATCCTGTTCATAACCAAGGCGGGCAAATCCTATCAGGTTAAAGGGAGTATTGAATACCACAAAGACGGTCCTGTGTACGAGGATATGAAAAAATGGAACCCTAAAAAGCATCCCGGCCATGCGGCAACTGCTTTGAAGGTCGAAGAGGCGTATTCAGGAGCTGAAAAACTGTTATAACAATTTTTGTACAGGAGATTGCGGTTAGATTAAATTTTAAAGGCAAAACAAATAATGGGGAATTACCATGTTCACGCAGACTGTTGATACCATCATCATTGGAGGCGGCCTCAGCGGAATGTATGCAGCCTACCTGCTATCCAAAAAAAATATATCCTTTGTGGTTCTCGAAGCTCGTGAGCGAATAGGGGGCAGAATTTTAAGCCTTGAACATCACGGTTTTTTCTCTGACCTCGGCCCTTCCTGGTACTGGCCGAAGATAAATCCGAAAATGATGCACCTTATCCAAACATTGGGACTTACGGGCTATCAACAATTTGAAACCGGTATGGGACGTTTTGAAAATCTCAATGGGTTTGTCCAGACTGTCAGAGGTTATTCAACATCTCCCACCTCCTGGCGGCTTACCGGCGGCATGACGGCACTCATAACAAAACTTTTGGAAACTATTCCCCAGGCCGCCATTAAGCTTAATTCCCCGGTTTGTGAAATCAAAAAAAATTTTGATGACGTCCTGGTCAGTGTTGGTGAACTGGAGAAAGAGCCGTGGGCCCAATTCAGCGCCGGCAAGGTGATTCTTGCACTACCGCCTCGTCTTGCCGCCGCCACTATCCTATTTACCCCTGACTTGTCCCATGATTTGACCCAGGCCATGCTGAGGATGGGCACATGGATGGCTGGGCAGGCAAAATTTTATGCCCTTTATGAAGAACCCTACTGGCGGCAAACCGGCCTTTCAGGTCAGGCTTTCAGCCAGCGGGGGCCTTTAGGCGAGATCCATGACGGATCAAACAAGGATCGGGAGCCATACGGACTGACGGGATTTATTAATATCCCGGCCGCCCAGCGCAACCGGGAACAATCCATCACCAAGGCAATTCTTGTTCAACTTGCAGCCATTTACGGTAACCCGGCGGCACAACCCATGAGTTTCTACTACCAGGATTGGGCCCGGGAAAAATTTACCGCCACCCAGTTCGACCAGTCGCTTATGTGCGAACATCCTGTTTATCAACCCCCGGCAGGTCAAACCGCCATTTGGGATGGCATTATCCAATTTGCCGGCTCAGAAACCGCCAGCCAACACGGTGGTTATCTCGAAGGTGCTCTGGCCAGCGCTGAAAGAGCGGCGCTTTAATGTTAATGCGGTGCATCTGCCGAGAACATAATAACCTAAATCACCGGCTTACCCGGTGCATTTGCGTTTGTTGGATATTTTCTCTAAAAAGTAGCTTAACCTCGATTACAGTTTTTTGGGGGAGGATCAATATGAAAAACTATAATTTTATATGTCCCCATGATACCATCTTATGGCTAGCATCGTGATATCATCACTTTGGGGGGCCTTGCCGGCAAACATAAACAGATCTGTTTTTATCCTTTCTAAAAAATCCTTTGCAGACCCTATATTACCTTTATTTATTAAATTTTCCAATCTGGATCGTGTATAAAAATCATCTGCTTCTGACCTTGCTTCGGTTACGCCGTCGGTATAGCCAAAAAGCATATCATCTTTTTCAAACTGAACGGTTTCAATTTTATATATTGCGCCCGGGATAACTCCCAGAGCCGGTCCTGTGGTTTTAAGAGCCTGTTTAATTCCCTTTTTCCCAACAACTAAAACCGGCTCATGTCCGCCATTGACATATTTAACCTTACCGGTTAACAGATCTAAAACACCAAAAAACAACGTCACAAACATACCATCTTCACAATGTTCCTTTGCCATATATTCGTTCGTCAGCGTCACCGCTTTCAAGGCATTTTTTGTAACGAGTCCTTCACCCTTATCATCACGGGTCTCTTTTTTGTTATCCATTGTAAAGGAACCGGAAAAAATACGCAAAAGACTTCGAGTCAGGGCCATAAAAAGGGCTGATCCAACCCCTTTATCACTGACATCCCCGATAACAAAACCAATTTGGTTGTCGGGCAATTCAAACATATCATAAAAATCACCAGATAATTGCAGGGCAGAATGAAAATATGACGCCACATCACCGTTTTTAAGTTTTGGCAAATGACGAGGCAAAAAATCTTTTTGTATTTTTTTTCCCTTTTCCAGTTCATCATTAAGTGCTTTGGAATATTTTTCCACAGACAGTTTTGCTTTTTCAAGCGAACGTTTTGATTGCTCAAGTTTTTTAAACAACTTGGCATTTTCAATGGCTAAGGCCATCTGATTGGCAGCTTGTTGTGTAATGTCAACAGAGGTCTGATCGAAATGTGACACTTGCGAATGCAACAAGGTAATAATACCGAAAAGCGTATCATGCCTTAAAACAGGTACTGCCAAAGCTGAACGAACGCTATAGGATTGCCCAGCAAGGGTTAGCCATCTTTCATCTGTTATTGAATCCGTTATAAGTCCCGGGGAAAGATTTTTTTTCACCCATCCTGCAAGACCTTTATCAAGGACTTTGCCGATAAGGTTGGATCTTTTTTCTCCAACTATCTGGTCCCGGGTAAGAATACTCTCTTTTACTACTCCATTTTTATCCAGCAAGAACAAACTGCCTTTTTCTGCATCTGTAAGCTGGGCTGAGATATCCAGTGCATTTTGCATGGTCACATTCAACATATGTTTTTCGTTTGAAGATTGCGCCATCTTGATGAATATTTCAAACAATTTGTTTTGGGCATCGTTAACTTTTTTTTCACGCTTTAGAGCTGTTATCTCTTGTTGAAGTTGT
>DAOWDR010000370.1 GCA_030638935.1 Desulfobacteraceae bacterium
AAATGGGAGGAAAAATTGGACTACCAACGCCTTCTGGCAGACAGAACCAAACTCATGGAGGCTAATGCCATCCGGGAGATTTTAAAAGTGGTTTCCAATCCCGGCATCATTTCCCTGGCAGGCGGCATCCCATCTCCTGAAAGTTTTCCCATGGATATTATCCAGGAACTCACCCAGAAGGTTTTGAAAAAATACAAATCAAGGGCCTTCCAATATGATTTGACCGAAGGATTTTTGCCTCTAAGAGAGCAGGTGTCCATTCTCCTTCAAGCCAGGGGTATCAACATCTTGCCCGGGGAAGTCAATATCACCTCGGGTTCCCAGGGAGTCCTGGATGCCATTGCCAAGCTTACCATTTCAAAGGGGGACAAAATTGCTCTGGAAGCCCCCACCTACCTTGGAGCCCTTTCTGCCTTCAACCCCTATGAACCCTGTTATATCCCCATGGATATGGACGATGAAGGTCTGGTTCCCGAATCCCTGGAACTCACCCTGAACACCCATGAGATCAAATTCATTTACCTGGTTCCCACCTTTCAAAACCCCACGGGCCGGAGCCTTACCCTGGAACGACGGATACAGATTGCCGGCATCATAAAAAAACACAATGTGCTGCTGGTTGAAGATGATCCCTATTCTGCCCTTCGCTACAAAGGAGATCCAGTACCCGCCATCAAAACCCTGGCCCCGGACCATGTCATCTATATTTCCACCCTGTCCAAGATCTTTGCCCCGGGACTGCGCATTGGATTTTATGCCGCCCCAAAATTTTTACGCAAATGGCTTGTCCTGGTCAAACAGGGGGTGGACCTTCACACATCCACCTTTAACCAGGCCCTGGCAGCAGAATACCTGGAAGGTGACTATCTTTCCGAACATCTGCCCCGGATCATCGACATTTACAAACCCCGGCAAAAGGCCATGCTGGATGCCCTGACCCGTATGCTGCCCCAAGGATTTTCCTGCGCCCCTTCCGACGGCGGTATGTTCCTGTGGGTAGCAGGACCCAAGGGTTTTAAAGCCATGTCCCTCTATGATAAGGCCATTGAAAACGGGGTGGCATTTGTACCGGGACAGTTTTTTTATACCAACCCAAAAGAGGGCCTTGAAACCATGCGCCTGAACTATACCATGGCAGATGAAGCCACCATTGAAACCGGCATTGAAAAATTAACTGCCGCCATCCTGGAAGTGCAGTAAGCAGCAACCCAATATCATCTTTTCAATTCTGTTGGCAGGTACAATTTAAAAATAATAACTAAATTACCGAGGTTTGGTGAAATTTTTCTTGTTAAAAGACAGAATACTTCATAGAATTGTCTCCAAAGCCAACCTATTTTTTAAATTTTGCCTTAACTTTTGCCATGGATATAAAACTGATTAACAAAACACCAGCCATAGAAAATCTAATCGCATTTGCCGGTATGGCCTATATTGAGGCCGATATTGATTTGCAGGTAACCGCATGGAATCAGGGTGCAGAAGATCTGTTCGGGTATTCGGAAAAGGACTCCCTAGGCAGTTTTCTATACAAACTCATTCCCATGGACAAGGAAACACTGATTCACTGCGAAAAAGCACAAATACAGTCTATTTCCCATGTCAATTACCAGGGAAAAAAAATCCAGTGCGAAATCACCTATGCACCCATTATTAATTTAAAAGCCCAAAAAATTGGCATTGCCCTATTGGCAACGGATGTTTCCAATAAATTAAAAAAGGATGACGACTTAGAACAACAGAAACAATACATTGAAGAAATATACGGCTATGCCCCCATTGGCATTTATCATGTAAAGCTGGATGGCAAAATAACCATGGCAAATTCCGAGTATGCATGGATGCTTGGGTATGAATCTTCAGATGCGGTTTTAAACAAAATTACAGATTTTCCAATCCAGGTTTTTTTTGATCAGGAAAAATCCGAAGAGTTTATGTTTAACATCTTTGAGGCAGATCAGATTGTCAGGTTCAGATGCAGGTTGAAACGAAAGAATAACTCTTATCTCTGGGCATTATGCTATGCAAAAACCACCCGGAATGAATTGGGCCGAATAGACGGGTTTAACGGATTTTCAATTGATATCAGCACAACGGTTCGGACGGAACAGGCCTTGAAAGAAGCCAATGAAAAACTCAAACTTATTTCCATGATAGACGGGCTGACCCAAATACCAAATAGAAGAAAATTTGATGAATATCTTGAAAGTGAATGGAATAGACACGTCCGGGAAAAAACGCCGTTGTCGGTTATTCTCTGTGACATAGATTTTTTTAAATATTACAATGACACCTATGGGCACCAGGCAGGGGATGAATGTCTTAAAAAAGTTGCCCGCACCATCCATGACAGTTCCTATCGTTCCAGTGATTTGAGCGCCAGGTATGGAGGAGAAGAATTTGTTGTCATCCTGCCCAATACAAATTTTAAATCTGCAAAAATCATTGCAGAAAGAATTCGAACTTCGGTGAAAAATCTTAAAATTGAACATAGTAGTTCCAGGGTAAATAAATATGTAACCCTGAGTCTTGGCATCACCACCATTATTCCGGGGCTTGACAATTCTGCAGAAAGCATGATTGCCCTTGCAGATAAAGCAATGTATGAAGCAAAAAAGAACGGTAGGAACCAAAGCATTGGGAAACACATTGAAAACACATAATCTTAAAATACAAAGATCCGGGGGAAAGGATGGCGGTTTCCATAAGGCATTTATTTAGAACTGGTATCTCAATAAGCATGGCAATAGGGATCTTTCTTGTTGCAGGCTCTCCATCCCATGCCGCAACCCGGGATCTTGAAAAACCTGAGATTGAAATCTTTCCTGTCTATCCTTCCATTGCTCCCAATGTAGCATTCTGGACAGATATGTTTACCCGCTATACCCGATCCCAGGGTGTGATCCATGATATACGAAATCTTGACCGGATTTACGAGGTGATCCGCCTGGATCCGGCCCGTACAAGGACAGCAGAAAAGAAAAACAAAAAAGCAAAAAAAATCGTCATGGAAAAGTACAAAAAAATCCTCCTGGCCCTTGCTTCAGGAAGAGTGCCTGCCACCCCAAAGGAAAAACAGGTAGCAAAACTATTTGGCAGTAAGGCCGGCCCCAAAGACTTTAAACGGGCGGCCCATGGGATAAGATGCCAGACCGGACTGTCCCGGCAGTTCAGGGAAGGACTGATCCGGTCCGGGGCCGTGATTGATAAATTTAAACAAATCTTTAGATCCCACGGCCTTCCCATTGACCTGGCCTACCTGCCCTGTGTGGAATCCTCCTTTGATTTTACAGCCTATTCAAAATTCGGTGCCGCCGGCATCTGGCAATTTACCCGGGGAACCGGAAGGATGTACATGGAAATCGGGTATGTAGTGGACCAGCGCAGGGATCCTTACATATCCACCCAGGCTGCCGCCCGTCTTTTAAAAAGAAATTATGCAAAACTCAAAGAATGGCCCCTGGCCCTCACAGCTTATAACCATGGGGTAAACGGAATGCTCCGGGCCCAGAAAAAAAAAGGGGGTTACGAAGAGATCTTTAACAGCTACCAGGGGCGATCCTTTAAATTCGCCTCAAGAAATTTTTATTCCGAGTTTCTGGCGGCCAGACAGGTGGCCAAAAATTATAAACACTACTTTGGAGATATCCCCTTTGAAAAACCGGTTCAATTCACCAGGTTCACCACCAAGGGATATCTGCCTGCCAGTGCTCTGGCCCAGGGCCTTGGCCTTGAACTCAAAAAATTACAAACCCTTAACCCCTCCCTGAGAACCCCGGTATTCAACGGCCGCAAACACATCCCCAAAGGGTTTGAGCTGCGCCTGCCAAAACATATTACCCACAAAACCATTACCCGGGTAACAGCAGGCTTGTGCCAGGCAAAACAAAAACCCAGCAGATTCCATGTGGTTAAAAAGGGGGACACTGCAGGCAGAATTGCCAGAACCCATTCGGTTGCCTTAAATGATTTAATTTCGGCAAACGGGCTGGGCCGCCGGGCAACCATCTATATCGGCCAGAATCTAAGGATACCGGTACAGGGAGAGGTGATTATTCCTAAAAAATTAGCCCTTGCAAAACCAAAAAAATCGGTAAAAGCACCCCTGCCCCCCAAGGGGACACCCAAACAAACCGCACCAACCCAGGCACCGGAAAAGAATTCTTTGCAAAAAGCTGTGCCAGTGCAGGAAGTTGCGGTTGTTCAACCCTTGCCGGACAGCCCGGAGCTTTTGGGAAAACCTGCTTGCCAGAAACCTGTGATCACTTTTGGGATTGTCGCCAGTGATGTGAAAATTCGGTAACCCTTTACCCAATCAACCCAGCTG
>DAOWDR010000724.1 GCA_030638935.1 Desulfobacteraceae bacterium
GACCGAAGTTCAGCACAAGTGACACAGCTTGAGCCATGGGAGAAATGGTGCGGGATGCTAGAATATTTACAGCAATCAACCCACCCATGGTCAGTTCTCCTTCCCGGATAAGGTAGACACCTGCAATAATAATTGCCACACTGCTTAACTGGGTTAAAAAGGCGGTCATGGAGCTAAGAGAACCGGATTTGACCCTTGAATGCTGGCTTTTCCCTGCAATAAATCCAGTGCTTTCTTCCCAGTGCCACTGCATGGAACTGCCTGCATTAAATGCCTTTATGGCCTCAAGATTGGACAAAGATTCTATCAGGATGCTGTTCCTGTGATGGGTGGCAGCATGGGTGCTGTCGATGGTTTTCTGGATGGAATACCGCATGGGTATACTTAGAATCAGAATCAAAAGAATGGTTACCATGGGGATAAACACAATGAGGCTGTTGATGGAATAAATCACCAGAAGAAAAATGGCAGCAAAGGGAAGATCAATAAAAGCGGTTATCGCACTGGATGCAAAAAAAGACCGTATACCGTCAAAATCTTTAATAATACTTGAAAATGAGCCTACAGAACGCGGTTTGTCACAAAGCTTTAAGTTCATGGCCTGTTCAAAAAGCATTGAAGAAAGAATAACATCACTCCGCCGGGCAGCATTTTCAAGAAAATAGGTTCTGATATTCTTGAGGATCAAGTCAAAAACATAAATCATGCCCACCCCGGCAGCCAGTACCCACAGAGTGTCCACTGCATTGTGGGGGATGATGCGGTCATATACGTTCAGGGTAAACATGGGACCTGCGATTACAAAGAGGTTAACCAGAAAAGTAGCAAGGAAAACCCTTCCGTATACGCCTTTGAATTTCATAAGGGTACCGAAAAACCAGTTTTTTTTCTTTATGATGGTGGCGCCTATATGATCCTGGCTAAATCCCTGATATTTTTTTTTCAGAAAAAATACATAACCCAGATATTCTTCTTCCAGTTTTTCCAGGCTCACCTGAACCGGTTTCTCTTCAAGGGAAGGAATGATAATTGTTGCATTTTTTTTCTCAAGATTGATTTCAAGCAGAACGCAGGCCTCATCATCTTTAAGAGTGAGAATGGCTGGAAGGACAAGAGAGGGAATCTGTTTAAGAGTGCGTTTTTGCAATTGTGAAATAAACCCGGCTTTTTTCGCAGCCCGGGAAAAATTGGCCTTTGGATTATCAATACTAAACAGCCTTTGTCTATCAGCTCCAGGTTCAAAAGGAAGACCATGACCCAAGACTTTTTCAGAGCTTGGTTTGTGGTTTAGCTTGGTCATCTCTACCAGGCACTGCATCAAGGGGTCAGAAGATTGGATGTCACTCATGTTTATCCTATTAATGGAATAATTCCTGCAATGCCATGTCCCTGGAAATAAATTATATTTTTATCTGCAAGTTCAAGCCTTTGCGTTTCATTTTCAATTTTTACAGCAATAAGTTTTATACTCAGGCTTTCTATAATTGTAAACAGTGAATTTAAAACCATATCCACTTTTTTAGGGTCATCAAAAACCTCAAGATAATCCCGTTCAATTTTAATATAATGGGGTTTTATTCTCTTTAACAGGTTGAGTGAAACATCATGCATGGTAAACCTGTCGATTCCGAATTTAAACCCCATTCCCGTAATCAGTCCGATAAAATCAATGCAAATTTCAGGAAAATTAATCAAGGTGTTTTCATGGATCTCAAATACAAGATTATTCGCCATTGATTTTTGGTCCATGAGAAACTGCCTGAGCCATGGCCCGGTCATGCGGTCCCTGCAGAATTCGGTAGTGATATTAACAGCCAGGATATTTCCTGGATTTTCTTGAAGGTAAGCCGCAGACTTTTCTAGGATGAACCGGTCAAGCCTGCTTGCCAGGCCCAGGGTTAGAATCATGGGCATAAACAGGTTTGCCTTGCGCTGGATGCCTTCCTGATCAACCATGTTGACAAAGACTTCCCGGTGGAATTCATCTTTGTCGGACATGACAGGCTGGACAGTCAGGAAAAAATGGCTATTGGAAAAGGTAATTTCGATCAATGTTTTCCATTCCTGTTTACCAAGGGCTTTCTGGAACGGTTCGCCCCTATATATACTTACATCTCCAGACAGATCGGTTTTGGCCTTTGCCAGGGCATAGTCCGTCCTGGACAAAATCATGCCCACTTCATCATTTTTATCATAGGATGAAATTCCTCCGTAGGCTTTTACGGTATCTGGGATATCCCTGTCCTTGTCTGACAGAAAATTTTTTATGACTTTTTCAACAAGATTTAATCCGGATTCAGGGTCAGTGCCCGGAAGGATAGCTGCAAATTCCCGCCTGGGAAACCTGGAAACCAGCGCATTTGAGATTGTCTGTGTTTCTGTTTCAAATATTTTTGCCAGATGTATGAAAATTTTATGAACAAGGATTCTGTTGCCGCAGGATTCAATTTCTTCCATCCCGGTCAAGCCTAATATGACGACCTGTCCCTGGGCGTTTTGACCTCCTTCTTTAATAAAGAGGTCAAGATGTTTCACAAAAGATGACCGATTCTGAAGCCCGGTAATTTTATCCTTATACCTCAATTTCTGATACCGACTAAGGTTTTCAAGGTTGCGTTCAAAAATTGACTTTACTTTTTCAACCATTACATTCATGGCAAGAACAACTTTTCTCAGCTCCGGAGTTTTAGGAATATCCTTGTTAATGATAAATTCATTATTGCTGATTTCCTCTGCTTGGTGCTTGATTTTTTCCAGGGCTCCCAGAAGATGACGCAGTCCGAAAAGACTGATTAAAAAAACAAGTATCCCAAGCACAAAAAACTGCAGGCAGAGCTGTTTCAATGTCTCCCAAAGCTTTTTGTAAGATACACCCGGGTGTCCCTTGATTTTAAGGGTGCCGAATATATTCCACCCGGCCATCACATTTGCCTCTACTTCAGGTATGGCCAGGTCAATATAATCAATAAAAATGGAGGGTACACCATGAATTGCCACTTTTTCACGTTTTTCATAAGCCAGGGTGCCGTCCTGGCGGATCAATGTAATGGATTCAAAATATCCGCCGTCAAACATTGCATTAATACTGGTTCTCATGAAATCTTCATCCATGGGTCTGGCGTTCAGCGTCAGGGCCAGCATATTGGCATTATTTTTTGTGTTCAGATATGATTCATTTGCTGTAAATTCCCTTGCAGTATTAAAATTAATCTTCAACACAATAATAAGGGTGACAATCAGAAGCAGGGTGACCATTATCTGTGTCTGTTTTAAAAGACTCAATTTTTAATCTCCTGGATTTCCAGATCAATTGCTTTTAAATTGAGCTGGTTTTTCAACAGCCCGCGGCTCACGCGGTTACCAAGACCGTGCTGTTTCTGGATATAAAGATCTTTTGCAGTAAAACTGTAAACAGGGACAAGGTCAGGTCTCTGGGTGGCAGGCAGAATTTTTTTATTATAGTTGTCAAGGACAAAGGGCACGGTATCCGGCTCTTTGTAATAGGTTGTAACAAGGTGGGCAGGTTCAGGAAAACCGACTGCTCTAACATAGGTAAGGAATAATTTTTCCCCGGGTACACCGAGCTGTATCATGGTTAAAAATTTGGCCACGGCATAATCTTCACAATCGCCTTGTCCCTTGCCGAGAAATTCCAGGCGACTGGCCCAGTAATCACTTTTATTCCAGGTTTTTATATCAGAACGATATTCCAATTGGTTAAAAAAATTATTAACGTTAATAACAATCTGATCCTCGGGTAAACCAACCTGTTTTTCCATCATCTCAAGCAGGCTGTTTAAACGTCTGACAGCCTGCCCGCCATATTTTTTTTCAAAATTAGCCACCAGTTTTTCCGGTACAAAAAATCTGGAGGTGGTGGTGGCAGTCACGACTGCCACCACCAAGGTGAGTAATAATATTATAAGATGTTTGATATTGAACATCCATCAAACAATTATTTTGTCAGAATGAATTCCGTACGGCGATTTTTGGCCCGGCCTTTTTTGTATGTATTATCTGCAACAGGCTCAATTTCTCCTTTTCCGCTTGAAGACATTCTTTCTCCCTCGACACCCAATCGCTGAAGTTCTTCAAGCACACTCTGGGCTCTTCTTTCGGAAAGCTTCTGATTGTATTGATAACTTCCTATACTGTCAGTGTGCCCAACTATTTCAATGGTGTACTCAGATGCCGCTTTAAGCTGTTTTGCGATGGGCATGAGTATTTGCTTTGCCTCATCAGTCAATTCAGAAGAATCAAAATGGAAATGAATAGTATCCAGGCTGAAGGACTGAACCGCCTTACTTGCATCTATCATGAGAGGTGCAGGTGGTGCTTCCAACTTTTCAGGTTGGGTTTCTTTGGGCAGAATATAAGGACTGACATTTGCCGGTTCAGTGTAGCCAATGGGCGAAATTATTTCTCCGACACAGCCATGGGCAAGAACTTTTCCATCCTTGGCCGTGTTATCACATTGATCGCTGACATCTACTACCGTATCGACATCACGGTTCGGGTTCAGGATATCTTTTTCATATTCCTTAAGATCATAAGGCTTCTCAGTGGGAAGGTTCATTTCCTCCAGCAGCCCTGTATTAAATTCATGGATCAAGACACCTGTTGCCTGGGAAATTCTGTAATATGCTATCAGGTCGTTATATTTGGATTCAGAATTAGCAATCTCGGCTGAATGATACTCATTTTCCATATTAAGAAGATCCAGAAGTGTCCGTCGCCCCAAGTGGTACTCATCCTTAAAATTAGATAGGGTCTCGGCACTCAGGGACAGATGCTCATTTAAAAACTCTTTTTTGATCTTTTCTGCCTGATCGATATTCCACGCCAGCCTGACAGCCTGGTTAACGTTCCTGCGTTCGGTATAGGCCCGCTGATATTCTTTAAGCAGGGAATGGTATTTTTGGCCTTTTTCTCCGGAACGGATTCCGCCGTCCCAAAACAGATAGCTCAATTTCAACATTGCAGATAACTGGGTTGTATCACCTTCATCACCATTAACATCGTTGTTGTACGTCCCCTTTAGCTCCAGATCAAGGCTGGGCCAGTAAGCCCCTTTTGTTCTTTCATAGCCGGATTTACGTGCGTGGATATTATATTTTGCGACCTCCAGGGCTGGATGGTTTCGAAATGCGAAATCCGTGGTTTCTTCAACCGTATCCGGAAATTGAAAGACAGGTTCAGGCATCACAAATTGCTCGGATTGGAGGATTCGGCCAAACTGGCGATGAAACTTTACTACAGCCTGGCTCTCATCCTGTTGGGCTGAAATAAAATTACCCTTGGCCAGTGCCAACCGCGCCTTTGAGTTGGTCAAATCGGAAACACGGGTAAATCCTGCTGTTGTCTTTTCCTTTACCTGGTTCAAGATTTTTTCCTGGGTCATAACATTTTGCTTTGAAAACTCTAGTAATTCAGTGGCCTTCAATACATTTATATAAGCTTCAACCGCTTCAAGATAAACCCTGTTGGCCACAGTAATGACTTCATAGGCTGCTGCAAGAATCCTGGCATCAGTTTCTTCAACAAATGCGGCTGTCTCGCCCCCTTTGAACAGGTTTTGACGAGCATATACCGTTGCCCGGGTTGCGATATAGTCTTCTTGAATGTCATTGGTGTCAACCCCGTCAGTACGTTCCGGACCTGATGATACTTCTGCTCCTATTTTCGGATAGTAGCCGCTTTTAGCGATGGAACGTTCTTTTACTACACTACGGTAGTGTTCCCGTGCTTCTATAATTTCAGGGTTAGTTTCTATAATATCTTCCAGGATTGCATTTAAAGTAATGGAATCAAGCGCTTCGCCATCGCTGGCAAATGCGGTCATTCCTCCACTCAAAAGGCAAACAAGAAAGACGGCTATTAACTTTACCGCATAAGGGTAAGATACACGTGTCATTTATATTACCTCCTTTTAATTATTTACTATTCAGATAAACACATTGATTATTGTATGACTTTATAGCTATGACATCCCTAGTGAAATATATAGGATAATATATCAATCCTTGTCAATCTTAATAAATAAAAATGATCTAAAGAATCAATCACTAATATGTTTTTCAGCAAATTGTGCCATAAACAAAATAAAGGCAGGCCATGGGAAAAATTGTAAGGTATTTTGGATTGAATCTTCACAATAACTCTATAGCTATTTCCTAGGTCAAACTATTTATCCACCAAAAACATCAGATAAACCCTTTTTGGCTGATGTAGAGCAAAACTTCCTGGGCAGCTTCGTCCGGGGTCAGATCGGTTGTGTTGATTCTCAGTTCCGGGTTAAAGGGATCTTCATAGGGGTCGTCCACGCCGGTAAAGCCTTTTAAAAGGCCTGCCCTTGCCTTGGCATACATGCCCTTCCGGTCCCTTTTTTCACATTCTGTGATGGGGGTGGAAACGTGGACTTCAAAAAAACCGCCGTGGGCTTCTATGGATTCCCTGATCTGGGCCCGGGTTTTCTCATAGGGGGCTATTGGGGCACAGATGGCTATTCCACGATTTTTAGTGATTTCCGAGGCGACAAATCCGATTCGCTTGACGTTGATGTCACGGTGCTCCTTGGAAAAGTTAAGTTCTGAAGACAGATTTCTCCTGACAATATCTCCGTCAAGGAGGGTGACAGGCCTTGTTCCTATTTCCAGAAATCTTGAATAGAGAATTTTGGCGATGGTGGATTTTCCGGCTCCTGAAAGCCCTGTACAAAATATGGTTAACCCCTGTTTTAAAGGCGGGGGATAGGATTTTTGAAGTTCATGGATTACCTCAGGGAATGTGGCCCAGTCCGGCACTTTTTTGCCGGCTCTGATTCTTTTCTGGATGTCGGTTCCTGTAAAGGAAATGGTATCCATGTTTTCCGGAACCTGGCTGGCTATTTTGTATTCATCCTCAAAGGGCAGATAGACCATTTCTTCGAATGTGATGGTTTCAACGCCCAACTCTTTTGTGGCATTGCAGGCAAGCTCAGTGGCTTCATCATATTGATAAAAGGGGATGTTGCTTTTGTTATTGCCGGGGGAGCCATGGTCGTGGCCTATTACAAAATGGGTGCAGCCAAAATTTTTTCCTATGATCATGTGGAGAATGGCCTCCCTGGGTCCTGCCATTCGCATGGCCAGGGGCAGCAGATTTAGAACATAGGAATCCGGCGGATAGTGGGCAGCCACTTTCTCGTAGCAGCGCATGCGAGTGAAATGATCAAAATCTCCGGGTTTTGTGACCCCTGCTAGGGGTAGGAGCAAAAGATTGGCCCGGGCTTTTAGCATGGCCTGGATGGTCATTTCAAACTGGGGCCGGTGGATGGGCTGCCGGGTCTGAAACCCGACAATCTTTTTCCAGCCGAGCTTTGAAAAGGTTTTGCGTACTTCAGCCGGTGTGTTCCGGATCTGCTTAAAATCAGAATGGATGGGAAGGTTCAGTGCCTGGATTTGGCCTCCGATATAATATTTGCCGGACTTATTGTACAGGTAGTCAACACCGGGGTGGGTTTTGTCCAGGGTGTTGTAAACAGCCAGGGCTTCTTTTTCCATGTCCAAAGGCCAGATGTCTTCGATGGTCATAATGCCCAGAAGAAAGCCTTCCTGATCTCTCAGGGTGACGGACTGACTTATTTCAAGGGTAGATGCAAGACTTTCCGGAATATCCAGGCAGATGGGAACAGGCCAGAGTTCACCTGATTCAAGGCGCATGCGGTCCAGGACAGACTCGTAATCAATCTGTTTCATAAACCCTTTTAAAGGGGAGAAGACGCCGGTGGCCAGCAATTCAAAATCACAGATCTGCCGGTCATTGAGAATAATCTCCAACATGGAAGATGACAACTTTTTAAGAACAGATTGCTGTTCTTCAGAAACAAGAAGATTGATTAATTGACTGGATTTCATTTTTTCCCCATAACGAAGCGTAAATATGGCTCCACCCTGTCGGTTACAAGTCGCATGTCCCGAATAAGCAAAGCAATCATAAGGTTATAACAAGTATGCCATCGTTTATATTTTGTAAAGTGTTTTTCTAAGATATACGGAAATCAAGGAAAAAAACTCGATACTGACTATTAATTCGGATACTATATTCTTGTTTTCGATCTCCGGATAATGATTCAAGCTTAATTCCTCTAAAAAAAAGCTGGGTAAAAAAATTTATATTTAAACATTTTTTACCCAGCTTTCACGGCCTTCCCCAGGAGATCAGCTCAAGACATTGCGCAGTCTCAATACGGAGCAGTCTGCATTTTTCACAATTTTCTGTGCGCAGGTCTGTGAAAAAGCCTCATTAATTTTGCGTCGATGGTTGTGGTAGACTACAATTAGATCCGCACCCCATTTTTCAGCCATTTTCAGAATTTCTTCGTAGTGTTTGCCCACCATTACCTTGTGGGAAACTTTGGTCCCCCCCCTACAATTTTCTTCAATAAATGCTTCCAGAGTTTTTTTAAAATGAATTTTTGCTTCATCTTTGATTTTCTCTGTAACAAAGGATGCCACAATGGGCATGGAAAACCCCGGCATCACACTGATAATTTTAATCTCGGCACCGCTTAGGGATGCAAGCTCCGCAGCATTATCATACACAGCCTTGGATGTTCTAGGATAATCAATGTCTATGGGAACAAGGATCTTATTAAACATTAGCTTACTCCTGTAACTTGGTTAGATTGCGGCAAGGCTATCCCTGCGCCGTTTTTGAAGCCAATAAATCAGGCCAAAAAGCCCCAGGGCAGGAAAGAACATGAGCTGTTTGGGAGGCCTGTCCGAAGGCATTTTCACCATTAAAATCTCCTGGTCAAAATCAATACCCATCTTTTCTGCTTTGCTGCCGAACACCACATTGTCCACTAGAACCTTCCCCCCTTCGGACATGATCTCAAACCCAATCTCATTCAGCCGTTCAGCTCCTGTTTTTGCATTGCCCACGGGCAGCATCAAGGATTTGGTAAATTCCTTTCCCTTCATGTTTTCCCCTTTGATTTGCAGGCGAAGCATGGAACCGGGTTCAATGTCTTCAACGATCTGAACCAATTCTATCCCGGGTTTATCCATAAAGGGAGGATAAACCTTATCCCAAAAATATCCGGGCCGAAACAGGAGAAAAGTCACCAGCAGCATGGCAAGGGATTCATAAAACCGGTTTTTTGTCAGAAAAAACCCCTGGGTGGCTGCGGCAAATACCAGCATGCCGATCACGGACGTAACAATCACAACAAGCAGGTGAAACCAGCTGCCGATCCCGATCATCAACAGCTCTGTATTGAAAATAAACATAAAGGGCAGGATGGCGGTTCTGATATCATAGGTAAACCCCTGGATACCGGTTCGGATGGGGTCCCCCCCCGATATCCCGGCCGCCGCAAAGGCAGCCAGCCCTACGGGCGGTGTATCATCTGCCAGGATGCCGAAATAGAATACAAAAAGATGGACGGCAATCAAAGGCACAATGAGCCCGTTCTGGGCGCCCAGCTCAACAATAACCGGTGCCATCAATGTGGATACAACAATATAATTGGCGGTTGTGGGAAGTCCCATGCCGAGGATCAGGCTGATAACTGCTGTAAAGAACAATATCAACATGAGGTTACCCCCGGAAATAAACTCCACAAACTCCGTCATGACAAGGCCGATGCCTGTGAGGGTCACTGTTCCGACTATAATACCGGCAGCAGCCGTTGCCACACCGATGCCGATCATATTTCTGGCGCCGGATACAAGACCCACCACAAACTCGCCATAGCCTTGTTTAAATGAAAACTCCTCACCTTTTGTTTTCCTTATAAAGCCTTTTAAGGGGCGCTGGGTCAACACGATGGCCATGAGCAGCATTGTTGCCCAATAGGCGGATAAGGCCGGTGAAAGTCTTTCAACCGTCAGGCACCACATCAGAACCACCACAGGGAGCAAAAAATAATACCCTGCCTGGGCGGTTTCTCTAAGATCAGGCAATTCGTCGATTTCATAGGAGGTATCAAGTTCCGGAACCCTGCAGGCAAACCATATCAATCCCAAATATGCCACTGCGAGCAATAGGGATACCACATAAATGGTGGCGGCTCCGGCCACATCCTTTATCCAGCCAAGACCATAATAGGTTGCACCACCAATGATAATGACAAATAAAATGGCCATGACAAAGGAAAGAATTTTCCC
>DAOWDR010000408.1 GCA_030638935.1 Desulfobacteraceae bacterium
GTTTTTCTTCTTTTTCCTTTTTTTGGTTTTTTCTGGTTTGTTTGTGACTGCCAGGGGCTGTTCTTCCTTGTTCTCCTGTTCAATCCTGGACAAAACAGATTTGGCGGAATCAATGATTTGGTCCGGAACCCCGGCCAGTCTTGCCACCTGTACCCCGTAGCTTTTATTGGTCCCGCCCTTTACCAGGCGCCGTAGAAAAATAATGTTGTCATTAAATTCTTTGACCGCAATATGATAATTTTTAATACGGGGCTTGATTTCCTCAAGCCGGATAAGTTCATGGTAATGGGTGGCAAATAGTGTCTTTACCCCAACCCCGTTCAGGTCATGGAGATATTCCGCCACGGCCCAGGCAATACTCATGCCGTCATAGGTACTGGTGCCCCTTCCGATTTCATCAAGGATAACCAGGCTGTTTTGTGTGGCATTATTGACAATATTGGCGGTTTCCTCCATTTCAACCATAAATGTGCTCTGGCCCGAGGACAGGTTATCCAGGGCGCCGACCCGGGTAAAAATTCTATCAGTCAGACAGACAGATGCTTTTTTTGCCGGAACAAATGAGCCCATCTGGGCCATGAGAACAGTCAGGGCAACCTGTCTTAAAACCGTTGACTTACCCGCCATATTCGGGCCTGTGATCAGCAATTGCTGGTTGTCCACATTATCAAGTCTAATGGAGTTGGGAACGTAGCGTTCTCCTGTGATCAGTTTTTCCACCACCGGATGTCTGCCGTCTTCAATGGTAATATGGCTTTCATCATTTATTTCCGGTTTGGTATATCCGTTTTCAGATGCTGCCTGGGCAAGGGACTGGAGGGTATCGATTTGGGCAATAAATTGGGCCATTTTCAAGATGAGAACCGCCTTGGCAACCACTTGATCCCTGACGGAACTAAAAATCTCGTATTCAAGGGAATTCCGTTTGTCCTGGGCATTTAAAATTGTGGATTCCACCTGCTTCATCTCGTCGGTAATAAATCGTTCGGCATTGACAAGGGTTTGCTTCCGGATATAATTATCCGGCACACTGCCGGACTGTGCCCTTGAAACCTCGATGAAATACCCAAACACCTTGTTGTATTTAATCTTTAAAGAAGAGAGTTTTGTTTTCTCTTTTTCCAGGGCCTCTGTCTTGGCAATCCAGGATTTTCCGTCCCTGGTGATGGCAAGCAGTTCATCAAGTTCTTCGCTGTAACCGTCCTTGATCAGATTTCCTTCATTCAGGACATGGAGGGCATCATCCCTGATGGCCTCTTCAATCAAGCCGGCAAGGGATGCAAGACCCGTTAGCAAGTGTTCCTGGTTTTCAAGGAGGCCGCCGTTTAATACCGGATGCTTGAACATGGCAAGTTCCGTAAACAGGTTGGGCAGTTTTTTTAAGGAATTTTTAAGGGAAATAAGATCCCTTGCATTTCCCTGGCCCATGGAGATTTTACTGCCCAGGCGCTCAAGGTCATATACGGATTTTAAATGGGTGATGAGCAATTGGTGGATATGGGATGCCCCAAGGATTTCTTCTATACAGTCCAGCCGCTGTTCAATCATACCCTGATCAATCAAGGGGTATCGTATCCAGTTTTTGATCAACCGGCCGCCCATGGCCGTAACCGTTCTGTCCAGTACAAAAATCAAGGTTCCTTTTTTGTCCAGGGTCTGGATATTGTTCAAAAGTTCCAGATTTTTGCAGGAGCGGTCATCAATCTTTAAAAAATTTTTCAGATCATAGGGGATGATCTGGAATATGTGCTGGGTATCCTGCATCTGGGTATCCTGGACATAGGATATCACGGCCCCTGCTGCCGAGATGGCAGCGGTCATACTTTCAATGCCAAAGCCTTCAAGGCTGCGGGTTTTAAATTTTTTTTGCAGCCTTTCCCTGGCATCTTCCACATGGAATTGGCTTTTATCAAGATAGGTGATCTGTCTTGTAGAAAAGGCATTTCTAACCTGGTTGTAGACCGGATCTGTTTTAAAGGAGGAGGGCAGTAAAACCTCACTGGGATCAAGTTTTAACGCTTCATCGATCAAAGACAAAGGAATGGAATTTCCTTTCCTTTCCATCTGGCAGGTTTTAAATGTACCCGTGGAAATATCAAGGCAGGCAAGTCCGGCTGCATCCTTTCCCTTGGAGAGGGCCACGAGAAAATTATTGGATTTTTTATCCAGAAGGGATTCGTTCAGGATCATGCCCGGGGTAATGACCCTGACTACTTCCCGTTTGACAAGTCCCTTGGCAAGGGCAGCATCCTCCACCTGTTCACAGACAGCTACCTTGCACCCGTTTTCAATGAGTTTGGCAATATAATTGTCTGCTGCCCGGAGGGGAACCCCGCACATGGGAATGGGAGAGCTGTCATTCTTATTTCTGGAGGTCAGGGCAATTTCAAGGATGGCTGCCGCTTTCTGGGCATCATCAAGAAACATTTCATAAAAATCCCCCATCCGATAGAATAGAATGGCATCTTTGTATTGCTCTTTGATGGACAGGTATTGCTCCATCATAGGTGTTTTTTTTTTTGTGGTCATGGACGGTTTTGTTTCAGATGGCTATTCACTGCTTTTTATGGGCTCATCTTCTTTGTCGGCAATTGTCGATTCCGGCAAAGCCTTTTCAACAGAATGATTTCCCCCCTCTTTTTTAATATAGGGGTCGTGGACAAAAACATCCAGTTTTGTTTTCAGATCATTGATTTCATTTTTCAGGGTGCCAACCAGGCTATCTTGCTTTTTTATTTCCCTTCCCAGCCGAAAGGCTGTAAAAAGTCCCTTCATCCCGGTTATCAAAAGTCCCAGTCCAAAGCAGATGCCCCAGTATGCAATGTGGGGAAGTGCCGGTGTCGTCCAGTTCCAGGTGGAAATTTTTAAATCAATGTGCAGTGCAGATGGGGTCATAAAATAGTCCAGATTCTGGTAAATCAGTGTGCTGAGCAGCCCCAGAATAATCAGCAAAAAAATGGCTTTAATCTTCTTCATTCATCATCTCCATTATTATGGTCCATGTTATGGGTCCAGTGTAAGTTACAATTTTTGGTGATCATAGATCAAAGCTTAACTTTTTTCAATTCTTCTTTTAGGATAAAGCCACCTGAAATAATGGATCTTAATGGGGTTCATAAAAATAAAAATTAAATAAAAACAGGATTAATCAGATTGATTTTTTTTCGATCTGAAAACAGGCTCCAGTTAAGATCATCCAATGGGGTCTTTTCCATCAGTTCAATACAGGAAAGATGCAGATGGGGCAAAAGCTTTGATTGTTTCAGGCTTGTGTCAAATACCTGGGCAATAATTTGGCCCTTTTCGACCCTGGAACCAGGCCCAAGGTTCTTTTTAATTTTTAGATGGGAATATACAAACACCACTTTGGAAGAAAAGTGGTCAAACCCTTCATGGGCAATTACAAGGGACTCTCCAAGAAAATCTTCACATCGATTCAAAATAAGCCCTTTATCCATGGCCGGAATCTGAGCATTTTTTGTCAACCGGGCAATTTTTTTTTCACCTTCCCTGAAAAAGCAGAAATCAATACCTTCATGGGCTGTGGGACGTCTGCCAAAATCATCCCACCATTTATCGCAGTTTTCCTGGAGCATACCCGGGAAAAAAAGCCATTTAACCCTGTCCCCCAGTTTGTTGGCACTGGCCAGGGCAGCAAGATATCGGGTGAATCTTTCCATTACACCGCTTTGATTATTATTTTATGCCCCATGAGGTTGATATCTTCGATAATGCCGGTGACTTCCATGTACTCGCCTAGAAGGCCCTTTAAAACAAAAGAGTCTTTGCCTGCCGGCGTAATGGCGGCAACATTTTCCATGATCAGTTTTTCCACTTCATTTTCTTTGAGATATACATTTGATTCGCACATTTGATTTTTCCTTTGGATGATTTATATCAATGGGTTTTTAATACCATTCCCCTTTCAGGGTTGCAAGAAATTTACCCGGGGCGGACTTCCTTTTTTAAGATCAATGATTGCACCATGGTGGTCTTTATTCATGGCACAATTTACAACCATGGTGCCTGGTATATAATTGGTTACAAAGCCCATGCCGGCTTGCTCGTGGATGTGACCGCAGAGCACCATTGCGGGCTGTGCGGATTTAATAAACTTCAACAGGTTCAAACTGCCCGCACTGTACCTGCCCACCTTGTCGCAAATACCCCTGGGCGGCGGATGGGCCACAAGGATGGTCTCTTTGTTCATGTGGGGCATAAGATTTTTTAGCAATAGGTTTTCCCTGAAACATATCCTTGATGCAAAGGGGAGGGGGATGGTACCGTTTGCTCCCATGAAGGGTATCCCTTGAACATAATGGGGGGATGGGCTTAAAAGAGCCAGGTTTTTGGTTTTTGCAAGTCCCTGTTCCATGCTTTTAAAATCTGAATTTCCCCGGATACAGAGAATTGGAAAAGTGTTTTTCCCCCCTAATAAGTCCAGTTGAGCAAGGGTTGATTTCCAGCGGCAATAACTGGTTATATCCCCGGCAATAACTAGGACGTCTGGTTTGAATTTTCTTGAAGCAGAAGAGATAATCTCAATATTTTCTCTTTTTCCATGGATATCGGCCACCGCATAAATACGCATGACTTGGCAGTCTACTATCGCATATTGCCTAAATCAAGGGATAAGTGGAGGGGCCAATATGATAAACCCCTGCCCCCCCCCCCCAAA
>DAOWDR010000624.1 GCA_030638935.1 Desulfobacteraceae bacterium
CCGTTGATGTCACACTGGTGACCGGTACTTTAGCAATTTTTGCCACAATGGTTTCAATATCTTTAGGGCTAACGTTCTTACGCTTGCCGAGTCCCTTAAGGCGAAGATAAGCTCCGGTTTCATCCACCACATCAATGGCTTTGTCCGGAAGGAGCCGGTCATTTATATATTTGTCAGACAGATAGGCCGCAGCTGTCAGGGTTTTATCCGAATACTTCAGACCATGGTGTTCTTCGTAATAGGGGCGAAGTCCCTTTAAAATCTCGCAGGTTTCATCCACACTGGGTTCGGCCACTTCAATTTTTTCAAATCGTCTGGAAAAGGCCCGGTCTTTTTCAAAATGATTTTTATATTCTTCATAGGTGGTGGTACCGATACACTTGATATCGCCCGAGGAAAGTGCTGGTTTCAAGATATTTGAGGCATCCATTGAACCGCTTGTGGTAGCCCCTGCTCCTACAACCGTATGGATTTCATCAATGATCAGCAGGGCATTCTCTTTTTGTTCCAGGGCATTGATCACATCTTTCAGCCTCTGTTCAAAATCACCCCGGTATTTGGTCCCGGCAAGAAGAGTGCCCATGTCCAGGGAATAAAGTTCACAGTCTTCTAATAGGTCCGGTACCTGTTTGGCATGAATTCTTAAGGCAAGCCCTTCGGCAATGGCAGTTTTGCCAACGCCCGGGTCTCCCACAAGTATGGGATTGTTTTTTCTTCTTCGGCATAGCACCTGCATTACCCGATCCATTTCATTCAGCCGGCCGATGAGGGGATCAATTTTGTTATCCTGGGCCTTTTTTAAAAGGTTGGTGGTAAAGGCTTCAAGGGGATCTTTCTTTTTCTGGCGCTTGGGCTTGGGTTCTGCCTGTTTGAACATTTTTTGGGAGGGGTTCTGGCCGCCGGTGGATTTTTTGCCTGTTTCACTTGAATGGGAAATATATTTGAGCACATCCAGTCGGGTAATGCCTTCAGACTCAAGATAAAAAGCTGCATGGGAGTCTTTTTCCTGGAAAATAGAGGCAAGAATATCCCCTAGGTTGACCTCGCTTTTTTCTGCAGATCTTGCATGGTTGATGGCCCGTTGAATCATTCGCTGGAACCCAATGGTCTGTTGGAGAACATATTCATCTTTGGTATCTATTTTGGTAAGTTTTTCATCAAAGAATTTTTCTAGTTCATCTTTGATTAGATCCGGGCTTCCCCCACATTTTTCAATGGTTTCCAGGCCGGTTTCATGGTTAAGGATTGCATAAAGAACGTGTTCTACACATACATACTCATGCCTTCTTTTTTTTGCTTCCCGTACGGCAAAACCGAGAGCTGTACTTAGTTCTTTGCTTATCATGGTGCTACTCCTTTTCCATTGTGCTTTTTAAGGGAAATCCCTTATTGCTTGCCATGTTGTGTACGGTTTCCACTTTTGTCTCTGCAATTTGCAAGGGATAAATGCCGCACACTTCTTTCCCCTTATTATGTACATTAAGCATTATTTGGTTTGCTTTTTCAAGTGATTTTCCAAAAACGTTTACAAGAATTTCCACAACAAATTCCATGGTTGTATAATTGTCGTTATGGAGAAAAATTTTATACATGGGTGGATTATCCTCTTTGGATCTTGATGATATCCCTGTTTTTGTTTTTGAATCAGTGGATGTCATGCTTTTCTCCTAGGACATACAGCATTTTTTATATTTCTTCCCGCTGCCGCAGGGGCAAGGATCATTTCGTTGGACTTTTTCATGGCTCCGCTTCACAGGTTGTTTCATGGAAGTCTCATCGGAATGGGAAAAGGTCAGGTCCTGTTGCTCATTTTTTTTCATTTCATCCACGCTGGAGGAGGGGGCTATCTGAATTTTAAACAAAATATCCACTACCTCTTCCTTGATCATTTCCATGAGGCCATGGAACATGTCAAATCCTTCTTTTTTATAGATTCGAAGGGGATCCTGCTGGGCATATCCCCGAAGCCCTATTCCTTCTTTTAAGTGGTCCATGGACAGCAGATGCTCCTTCCACCGGGTATCAACGGTCTGAAGGACAATAAACCGCTCCAGCTGCCTCATCTGCTCTTCTCCGATGAGGAGCTCCTTGGCAAGAAAATCCTCCTTTGCCTTCTGAAAAATAAAATCAGACACCTGGTCCTGGGAGTAGTTGTCTTTCACTGCCGGTGCAAGGTCAATGGAGACAAAATTAAATAATTTGTTTGCCCCGGTTTCAATAGATTTTATATCCCATTCCTTAATGGGGGTTTTTTCATCGGAAAACTGGTTTACAAGTTCATAGGCCTTGTCCTCAACCATTTCCAGGATTTCAGATTTTAAATCACTTTCCTGTAATGCCTGGCGCCGCTGCCGGTATATCACTTCTCTTTGCTGGTTCATGACATCGTCATATTCAAGCAAGTGCTTTCTTATTTCAAAATTGTGGCCTTCCACCTTTGACTGGGCATTTTCAATGGCCTTGGAGATAAACTTATGTTCAATGTGCTCTCCTTCTTCAATGCCCAGCCTGTCCATTACGGCATGGATTCTGTCTCCGCCGAATATCCTGAGCAAATCATCTTCCAGGGACAGATAGAACCTTGAGCTGCCGGGGTCCCCCTGCCTTCCGGAACGACCCCGAAGCTGGTTGTCAATTCTTCGGGATTCATGGCGGGAAGTACCTAGGATATGCAACCCTCCAAGTTCAGTGACCCCATCCCCAAGTTTTATATCCGTACCACGCCCAGCCATATTGGTTGAGATGGTTACAGCACCTTTTTGTCCTGCATTGGCAATAATCTCTGCTTCTTCCTTATGGTGCTTGGCATTCAATACATTATGGCGAACCCCTTTTTTCTTGAGCTTCTTGCTCAGGTCCTCGGATACGTCAATGGAAATGGTGCCCACAAGCACGGGCTGGCCTTTTTTATGGAGGGAAATGATCTCCAGAATAGATGCATCATATTTTTCTTTCTGGGTCTTATAAATCAGGTCTGGAAAATCCTTGCGGACCATGGGTTGATGGGTTGGGATCACCAGGACATCCAGGTCATAGATCTTTTTGAATTCCGGAGCTTCGGTTTCCGCTGTTCCGGTCATTCCGGACAGCTTGTCATACATCCTGAAATAATTTTGAAAGGTAATTGAAGCAAGGGTCTGGTTTTCATTTTCAATCTTAACGTTTTCCTTTGCCTCTAAGGCCTGGTGCAACCCTTCGCTGTAGCGCCTTCCCGTCATCAGACGTCCGGTAAACTCATCAACAATCACCACCTGGTCATTTTTAACAATATAATCGGTATCCCGTTTGAACAGGGTGTGGGCTTTTAGGGCCTGGTTGACATGGTGAAGCATCTCAATATTGGCGGGATCATATAAATTATCCACAGATAAGAGATCTTCACCTTTGGCAATCCCCTCCTCGGTGAGGGATACACTTTTGGATTCTTCGTCCAGGGTATAGTCTATGTCTTTTTTAAAGGCCGGGATAATGGTATTGACCTGGGTATAAAAATGGGTGGATTTTTCAGCCGGACCTGAAATGATCAAAGGGGTCCTTGCTTCATCAATGAGAATGGAGTCCACCTCATCCACAATGGCAAAGTTGAGGGCGCCCTGGGCAAGATTTTCCTTCTCAAATTTCATATTGTCCCTCAGATAATCAAATCCGAATTCATTATTGGTGCCGTAGGTTATGTCCGAACCATAGGCCTGTTTTCTTTCCTGGTCGTCCATGTCGTGGAGAACCACTCCGACACTCAAGCCCAGGAAATTATAAATTTTTGCCATCCAGTCTGCATCACGCCGGGCCAGGTAGTCATTGACCGTGATAATGTGAACCCCATTGCCTGAAATGGCATTTAGATAAGCCGGAAGGGTGGACATCAAGGTCTTTCCCTCACCAGTCTTCATTTCAGCAATGGTGCCTTGGTGGAGGGCAATTCCACCAATTAGCTGCACATCAAAATGGCGCATTTCAAGAATCCTGACAGAGGCTTCCCTCACCAGGGCAAAAGCTTCCGGCAAAATATTATCCAGGGCCTCGCCTTTTTTAAACCGATCTTTGAACTCCTGGGTTTTTTGGGCCACCTGCTCATCGGACAGCGCCTGCATCTGCTCTTCATGGGTATTAATTTTATCTATAATGGGTTGAAGTGTTTTTAAGAGTCGATCATTATTGGAGCCAAAGATCTTAGTGAAATATTTGAATACCATTTAAATTTTACCTATTTGTTAATTATGTAGCCAGTTAAACTTTCCGTGTAAAACATATAAGCATTAATAAAGGAAAATAAAACAAAAAATTAAAATAAATTGATTCTTTTGGTGGATGGGCTTAACCAACCTGGGGGGTAGGTTCTAATTAAGGATATATTTCAAGGGGTTGACAGGGGCATTGTTAATGCGAACTTCATAATGAACATGGGGGCCTGTGCTTTTGCCTGTATTGCCAAGAAGGCCTATAACATCTCCCCTTTTAACTTTTTGCCCCGGTTTGACCAGAATTTTTTGCAGGTGTCCGTATTTGGTCACCCTGCCGTATCCATGGTCAATGACGACCAGTTTTCCTATATACATTTTACGGTCCGCATAGGAAATTTTGCCGTCGGCGGTTGCAATAATTTTTGTTCCTGTCTTGTTTGAAATATCAAGTCCGGTATGAAAAGTCCGTTTTCCTGTGAAAGGAGATTTCCTGTATCCGAATTTTGATGTTATCCAACCGTCAACCGGTTTGATGGAGGGAGTTGATGCCAGAAGATTCCTTTTTTTTTCAAGTTGCCCGATTAGGTCTTCAAAATTGAGTACCTGTTGCTTGGCAGCCAGGGTGGTCTGGTTTACCTGCTGGTGCATTTCCCGTATCAGGCTGTTGTGCCTGGCCTCCAGGGGGATGTCCTGGTCAAGGTCGTTTTCAGGGATTCCGCCGATTCCGATCAGGCCGGAAGAGTTTCCGGTTTTTTGGATGTCGGCAATAAGCCTTACCTTGCCTTCTAATTTTGCAAGATTGTCCACCTGGCTTTTAAGAACTTCAATGTTTTTAGCAAAGGATTGAATTTGATCCCTCTGGCTTTGAATTGCATTGCTCTGGGAATCAATGGTCTGTGTTAAGGTGCTATTATTAAAAGATATGGCCTTTAAACGATAATAATCATAACCCAGAAAGGAAAGACTGCCCACGCCTCCCATGGCAAGTAGGATGAAAAAAATTAAACCCAGTTTGGGAATGGATATTTCCCTGATATTGGAATTTGAACCTGAATGAAACCATATTTTTATTCGTTTTCTCATTGTCACTTTCTTAGTTAGATAATTATTTTATGTCAAGCACAATATTTTTCAATTTTTTTAAATTGTTCACAAAGGGGTCTGAACATAATCCAAACCGGTTTCATCAGCCAGTCCAAACATGATGTTCATGTTTTGAACCGCTTGCCCTGCTGCTCCTTTTACCAAATTGTCGATGGCGGAAACAAGGATGATCCTGCCGGTATCTTCATCAAAATGGCATCCAATATCACAGCAGTTGGTTCCCCTGACATGGGACATTGCAGGAAAACATCCTTCCGGCAGAAGCCTGACAAAGGGTTCTTCTGAATACCATTTTTGATAGGCCTGGCGAATATCTGCAAGGTTGGCAGATTTTACGGCATTACCATAAATTGTGGAAACCATCCCCCTTGTAACCGGCACCAAATGGGGCACAAAGGTGATTTTGATCTCTTTTTCCCCATGGATGCTTAAAATTTCCTCTATTTCAGGGGTGTGCCGATGATTTCCTATTTTATAAGGTGTAAAGGATTCGTTTGCTTCACAATAGTGGGTAATCAAAGACAGGGATCTGCCTCCACCGCTGACACCTGATTTAGAATCGGAGATAATTCCTTCCAGGTGTATGACTTTCTCTTTGATAAGGGGGAGCAGGGCCAGAAGAATCGTGGTGGGGTAGCATCCGGGGTTTCCAACGATTCTGGAAGTCTTGATTTGGTTCCGGTAGATTTCAGGCAGACCGTAAACACTTTCTGCCAGAAGCTCCTTATCCGTATGTGTCTGATAGACCTTTTCATAGTTATCCGGGTTACTGAATCTGAAATCGGCAGACAGATCAATAATCCGTATTCCTTGTTCTACTAAGGGTGCTGCATAGGCCATGGAAACCTTATGGGGCAGGGCAAGAAACATGAGGTCCACCCTCGTTGAAAGAGCTTTTGCATCCAGATCTTCACAAATGAGGGATTCAAAGCCCCGCATGGATGGGAAAATATCAGTAAAAGGCTTTCCTTTGTAACTGCTGGAGGTAACAGCTTCCAGCCGGGCTTGTGGGTGGTTGGAAATCAATTTGACAAGTTCTACCCCTGTATAGCCCGATGCTCCTGCAATGCCTACCTTAATCATAATTTTTTGCCTACCTGGTAATGGATTCATTTGTTAAATTTATAATTTTATGCCAGAAATATTATTTTTGCAAACTTAAATATTCAACCATGGTGTGATTTTCTCCTTCAAGCTGATGATCAATGATGGTGGAAATTTTTTCCCAGTCTCCTTTTGCTAGCCCTGCGCCTATTTTTGGGTAGCCGATTGTTTTCCCTGAAAAATTTATTTTGATAAGGGAAAACAGAATCATGGTGGCCTCGTAATCGACCAGTACATTGGGTCCGGAATAATGGTATTGGGTATACCCGTTTATGATTGTCAGGGATTTCCCGTTGATTTGGATATCGGCCTGGGAATACTTGCCCAATTTGTTTTTGTCCCCTGGCGTGGTTGCAATATCTGCCTGGTATGCGTCCGGGAAGGTTTCCCTGATCTGCCTTGCAATGCCTGCTCCCATGCTGCAAAAACAATTGCACCCGTGGATGATGAGGTCAAATTTTTTTGACAGAGCCAGCTGAATCAGGTCTCCTTTTATGGTTTTCATATTTTCCATTCCCCTGGATTTAGGTCTATGCTAAATCATGCAAAAATTATTCCTGGCTGTTGTGAAAAATTTATCAAATCCTTTTTATGGCAAAATAAGCCGCTGGAAACTGGATCTGCCAAATTTTATGGGTTAAGAAGCACTGCATGGAAAAAGGTGTTAATCTGGTCAAGGAATGTCATGAAATTGACGGTAATACATTGTAGATAATTGGTGGGTGGCGGAATATCATCGTTTTGGCTAAGAATAGTCAAGCGATCCGGGTTGGTGGAAGATACTATTTCTAAAGATTGGTAAAAAAAATGTAAAAGGCCATGGGTTATGTTGAATCAATTGGGAGTAAACGTATGATCCTTCCATGTGTACATATGGAAAAATTTTCCGGGAACCGGTAAACACCATCTCCCATATGGCAGGTGCGATCGGATCTGTTATCGGACTGACCCTCATGGTTGTTTTTGCTGCCATCCGTGCAGATGTATGGCATGTGGTCTCCTTTTCCATTTTTGGCAGCACATTGATACTCATGTATACCTCAAGTTTCCTCTACCATGGTCTGCGCATATCTGAAAAAGCCCTTTTGATATTTCGCAAGATTGATCATATCATGATTTTCATGGTCATTGCCGGATCTTATACCCCACTTTGTCTGGTGCCACTTCGGGGGCCCTGGGGATGGAGTCTCTTTGCTGCGGTTTGGTCAATTGCCGTTATTGGAATTTTTATTAAAATATTTTTCATCAATACTCCCCGTTGGGTTTCTACCCTGATCTATCTGGGTATGGGCTGGCTGTGCATGGTGGCCATTTATCCGCTGGTGAAATCTGTTGAGCCTGTTTGTCTTTTCTGGCTGGGTTTAGGAGGAGTGTTTTACAGCGGCGGTGCCGTGGTTTATGCACTTAAAAAGCCCAACCTCTTTCCAGGAATATTGGGTTTCCATGAAATATGGCACCTTTTTGTTATTCTTGGCAGTGCCTGCCATTTCTGGCTTTCCTTCCGATATTTGATGTATATCAATTAAAATTTCTTGTAATTTATTTGGTTCTTTGTAACAGTCATTTGCTTTGGGTGGTATTTTGTGTTTTTCATGCTTATCCTATATTTGATCCTGACTTTAAGCAAGGGTACCAAAGGAGTTGTGATGGAAATTAGTCATATAGAAAAAATAACCGACTGCAAGCACCTGAACCTGTTTTCCATCCAATACAGGGACAGGGCTGAAAATATTAAAAACTGGGTGTTTGCCTCCCGATCCCATTTGCCCAATCCTTTGAACCAAGAGGGCGGGATATCGGATGCCGTGGTTGTGGTCCCCTTTCATAGGCAGGAAGAAAAACTGGTGATCATTAAGGAGTTTCGGGTCGCCCTGGGGGGCTATCAGTATGGATTTCCCGCAGGCCTTGTGGACACAGGGGAAACTATTGTTCAGGCAGGGAAACGCGAACTTTTTGAAGAAACTGGACTGACAATTATTAAGGTTTTAAAACTAAGTCCCCCTATTTACTCCTCATCGGGGATGACAGATGAAAATATCAGCCTTTTATTTGTTGAATGTGATGGAAAACCCAGTAATGAATTCAACGAAATGTCCGAGGAAATAGAGGTTCTAATGCTTACCCGGGAAGCGGCTGGAAAATTAATCTCAAAATCTGGTCTCAAATTTGACGTCAAATCATGGATGGTTTTAAGCATGTTTGCCGATTACGGCATTATCAGTTAAGGGAATTTTCTCGTGTTTTCTAATTTTATATATTTTTTAATAGCCCTTGTGATCTATACCTCTTCCGAACTTTTTGATAAAACTCAAAGTGTTGATCCAAATAGCCTATATTACAGCCTGATATCTGTGGCTGCCTTTGCCCTGGTTTGCCATGCATGGTTTAAAAGGCTTGCCCAAAAGGGTGATCAGGGTTCCTATCTGGGACTGGACCATTCTATCAACAAGGCTGTTTCAAAGCTGTCCTTAATGGCTTTATCGCTTTTTGCCGCTAATATTTATTTGTTTAAGCTCCATCTTTTTGTTGTGGACATCTGGTTGTTTAAACTCATTCCCACCCTTGGGGCTATCTTGTTCCTGGGGCTTTTCCTTTTTTACCTTGTGATCATCTGGAATGCTGCCTATGTGGTTCAAAAACGATATTTTCCCGGGGTTCTGACCAAAAAAAGTTTTATTTTTTCAAATATTTCATTTTCCCTGCCCGCCTTGCTTCCCTGGTTTTGTCTTTCTTTGTTTGCCGACATGATTCAGTTTTTGCCCTTTGGGCCTGTTGGGGATTATTTTAATACAACGGCTGGTGAAATTGTATATATTGCGACATTTTTGATCATTGTGTCCATTTTCGGACCGGTCCTGATAAAAAAACTTTGGGGCTGTACTTCCCTTGAACCGGGGTACTATCGGTCCCGCATTGAAGCCACCTGCAAAAGGGCCGGGTTGAAGTATGCAGATATTTTAAAATGGGAGCTTTTCGGTGGCAGCATGATTACAGCGGGTGTAATGGGGCTTGTGGGGCGATTCCGCTATCTATTGATCACACCGGCCCTGATTGATGCTTTGGATGAAGATGAAATTGATGCTGTGATTCTCCATGAAATAGGGCATGTTCAAAGATATCACATGCTGTTTTACCTCTTCTTTTTTGCCGGATTTATTGCTTGTAATTTTGTTTTTTTCGAACCCATGATGCTTTTACTTTATATTGCCGGTCCTGTGTACCAGGGATTTTCTTTTCTGGGAATTGAAAAGGGCGATGTTTACCCTGCACTCATCTGCTTGTCTTTGATATCTTTTTTTGTGATCTATTTTAGATTTGTGTTCGGGTTTTTCATGCGTAACTTTGAACGTCAGGCAGATATTCATGTATACAATTTCCAAAGGGATGCCTCTTCTTTGGTATCTACTTTTTATAAAATAGCCTCCTTGAGCCGGCAGTCAATTGACAAGCCGAACTGGCACCATTTCGGAATTGGTGAACGGATTCGTTTTCTTGAACAATGCCGGGAAGAACCAGGGTTGATCGCCCGTCACCACAGGCGTGTGAAAAAAATGATTCTGGCCTATTTTGTATTGGTCCTTGCCCTGTTTTGTACAGGGTATAGTATTAGCTATGGTGCGGCAAAGGATGCATTTGGAAAGTATGTTGCCAAGGAAATACTCTTCCAGCAATTGGAGGTGGATCCGGAGAATTCAGATCTCTACGTATTTGTGGGGGATTATCATTACAATGACAAGGCCTATGACAAGGCTGCTGCCGCCTATGAAAACGTGATCCGCATTGACACTAAAAATATCCATGCCCTGAATAATCTTGCCTGGCTGTTTGCCACCTGTCCGGATGAACAATTTCGGAACGGGCCCAGGGCCCTTGAACTTGCCTCTAAAGCTGTCTCTCTCAAGAGGGAGGCCTTTGTTCTGGATACCTATGCAGAAGCCTTGTCAGTGAATAAGCGGAATGCCGAGGCAATTAAGGTTGCAAAAGAAGCTCTGTCTCTGGCGGAAGATAAACGATCCTATTACAGGGAACAGGTAATGCGGTTTGAGAAAATGGGCCATACCCTTTAGAAAAATATTTTTAAAAACCCGTTGCTTGAGACCTTGCGTTGTCCTGAAGAATATAGTATGCCGATAGGATATGAGTTTTGTCATTTTTAATCAAAGAATGAATAATTTTTGTTGAATTATTCACAAATCATCAACAAAGTAACTGGAGGGGAGTATCTATGAAGTTATTAAAAGTTTTAGCAATCTGTATTACCGTTCTTGCCATGTCCACATTTGCCATGGCCGGCACTCTGGAAGATGTTAAAGCCAAGGGGTTTATTCAGGCAGGCGTTAACGGCAGTGTTTTTGGTTTTGGTAAAGCCGATGATAAAGGCGTTTGGAAAGGACTTGATGTCGATTGTGCAAGGGCTGTTTCCGTTGCAGTATTTGGCAGTCCCGACAAAATAAAATTTACCCCGCTGACAGCTAAAACAAGATTCACCGCTTTGCAGTCCGGTGAAATTGATATGCTTTTCAGAAATTGTACCCAGACCCTGAGCCGTGATTCTCAGCTTGGTCTTGATTTTGGCGTTGTTAATTACTACGACGGCCAGGGGTTTCTTGTCCGCAAGGATTTGGGTGTAAAAAGTGCCAAGGAACTTGACGGTGCCTCTGTATGTGTTCTTCCCGGAACGACCACGGAAATGAATGCCGCTGACTTTTTTAGATCAAACGGGATGAAAATGAATCCGGTTGTGATTGAAAATACAGATCAGCTTGCCGCAGCCTTTTTTGCAGGTCGGTGCGATGCCTTGACTTCTGATGCTTCCCAGCTTGCAGGCACCCGGGCAGTGGCACCAAATGCCAAAGATTACATGATTCTTCCTGAAATTATTTCAAAAGAACCATTGGCTCCTGCGGTAAGACATGGTGATAACCAATGGAAGGATATTGTTAATTATTCTGTTTTGGCCATGATCAACGCTGAAGAACTTGGCATCACTTCCAAAAATGTTGATAAAATGTTGAAAAGCAATGATCCCAAAATTAAAAGATTTTTAGGCGTTAGCGAAGGCAATGGCAAATCCCTTGGTATTGATGAAAAATTTGCCTATAATATCATCAAAATGGTTGGTAACTACGGCGAAGTTTTTGAAAGAAATGTTGGTGTAAATACCCAGCTCGGTATTGAAAGAGGACTCAACGCCCTCTGGACAGACGGCGGGTTGATGTACTCTCCCCCATTCAAATAATTCATATCTTTGGCGTGAATATGGTGCAATGCAAATTGCACCATATTTTATAGGGTGCTTTTTTTACCGGTCTTTGAAGGTATATTTAAAAATAAAGTTATGAATACTACAAATTCAGAAAATATTTCGTTCTGGTATGATCCGGATAAACGGTCAATTGTTTATCAGATCGGAGCGGCGTTTCTATTTGCTTTTGTTGCCTGGTACCTGGTTTCAAATACCATGGCCAACCTTGAAAATCAAAATATTGCCACGGGGTTTGGGTTCCTAGAGAAAGAGGCTGCCTTTGAAATTGGTGAGTCTATGATTGAATACTCTGCAGCCGACAGATATTCAAGAGCGCTTTCGGTTGGTTTTTTAAATACGCTGCTGGTATCCTTTATCGGCATTCTTCTGACCGTTATCCTGGGTACATTTCTAGGCATTGCCAGGTTGTCGAAAAACTGGTTGATCAATAAATGTGCGGCAGGGTATATTGAACTTTTTCAGGATATACCCATACTTTTACAGCTTTTTTTCTGGTATGCTTTTTTCTACGAGATGCTGCCATCACCCAAACAAGCAGTAAATCCCTTTGAGGGTTTATTCCTATGCAATCGTGGGCTTATTTTCGGTATCCCGGCAGCCCATCCGGTTTATAAATATATGGTAGCTGCAGTGTTTCTTGCTGCCATCCTGATTTTCTTTATTAAACGATGGGCAAAGAAAAGGCAGGACGCCACGGGTAAAATTTTTCCGATTGTTAAGGTGTCAATTTTACTTTTGCTTGGATTCCCTTTTATTTGCTGGCTTGTCGGCGGATCACCAACTGAGATGAATGTACCGGCATTAAAGGGATTTAATTTCAAGGGCGGTTTGGCCATAAGCCCTGAGTTTGCTGCCCTTTTGTTAGGCCTTGTTTTATATACTGCAGCCTTTGTTGCTGAAGTTGTTCGTGCCGGTATCCAGTCTGTTTCCAAAGGCCAGACAGAAGCTGCCATGGCCATCGGTTTAAAACCCGGCCAGGTGCTAAATCTGATTGTCCTGCCCCAGGCATTAAGGGTTATTATTCCACCCTTAACCAGCCAAATGCTTAATTTGACGAAAAACAGCTCCCTGGCGGTTGCCATTGGGTATCCTGATTTTGTTTCGGTTGCAGGTACGGCAATCAACCAGACAGGCCAGGCCATAGAGGGTGTTATGCTGATCATGATTGTCTATCTTTTCTTCAGCTTGTCAACCTCTGCTTTCATGAACTGGTACAACAAAAAAATGAAACTGGTGGAAAGGTGATATTTTAAATAATTTATTATGGAAACACACGCAAATATAGAAAATAAAACTATTGTAAGGCCGCCAATTTCAAGCGTAGGGGTTATCGGATGGATACGGGGAAATTTGCTCAGCAGCCCTGGCAATACCATTCTTACACTTGTTATTTTGAGTTTATTGTGGTTTTCAATCATCCCTTTTCTAAAATGGGCATTTTTAGATGCCTGCTGGCATCCCGATGCAAACTGCAGGGAGGCTAGTGGTGCCTGCTGGTCAGTCATAACCTCTAACTATAAAATTATTTTGTTTGGCTTTTACCCACAGCATATTCTTTGGCGTCCCATCACGGCAATCGCTTTACTGGTGACCCTGCTTTTTATCAGCCGTAACAGAAAATACTGGAATCCTTACCTTGGGTATACCTGGCTGATTTCTTTGGTGGTCATGGGGTTTTTGCTCAGGGGAGGTGGTTTTGGGCTTGAATCCGTTGAAATCGGAAAATGGGGAGGGTTGATCCTGACATTGCTTTTGTCTGTTTTTGGTTTAACTGCAGCATATCCTTTAGGGATTCTCCTTGCACTTGGAAGACAGTCCAATATGCCGGTGATAAAAACTTTTTCTGTTTTTTATATCGAACTGATTCGAGGCGTACCCTTGATCAGTTTATTATTTATGTCATCAGTTGTTTTTCCATTGTTCCTTCCCGAGGGTGTCTCGATCAGCGGTATTTTAAGAGCCCAGGTTGCCATTATCATGTTTACGGCAGCTTATATTGCAGAGGTGGTAAGGGGTGGCCTGCAAGGCATGAATAGAGGTCAATTTGAGGCAGCGGAATCAATCGGATTAAATTATCCCCAAACAATGCGACTGATCATTTTGCCCCAGGCATTGAAAATTGTTATTCCCCCTTCGGTCAGTATTTTAATTTCAGCGTTTAAAGATACCTCCCTGGTTGTTATTATCGGTTTATACGATTTGTTAAAAACAACCCAGTCAACATTATCAGAACCCAAATGGATGGGTTTTTCGGCAGAAGCCTATATTTTTATTGCGCTTATTTATTTTGTCTGCTGTTTTTTTATGTCCAACTACAGCAGACAACTGGAAAAAGAACTGGATACAGGCCTATAATTTTTTAATAACTTTTTTATTAAGCGATAATTTATGAACCAAAAAACAAACAAACACGATGTTTCAAGTGAAGATACTATTATTAAAATCTCTGAGATGCATAAATGGTATGGGGATTTTCATGTTTTAAGCAATATTAACCTTGAAGTTAAAAAGAGTGAACGGATTGTTGTTTGCGGGCCGTCCGGGTCTGGAAAATCAACCCTTATCCGATGCATCAACAGACTTGAGGAGCATCAGAAGGGTAAAATTATTGTAGATGGGATTGAGCTGACCAAGGATTTGAAAAATATTGAAAAAGTCCGATCAGAGGTTGGCATGGTGTTTCAACATTTTAATTTGTTTCCCCATCTTACCATTGTTGAAAATTTAACAATGGGACCCATCTGGGTTCGAAAGGTTCCCAAAAAAGAAGCTGAAGAAACAGCCATGTATTATCTTGAAAAGGTACAGATTGCCGAGCAGGCACAAAAATTTCCCGGCCAATTGTCCGGCGGCCAGCAGCAGCGGGTGGCAATCGCCAGAAGCCTTTGCATGAAACCAAATATTATGCTCTTTGATGAACCCACATCTGCCCTTGACCCTGAAATGGTAAAAGAGGTTCTTGAGGTTATGATCAACCTTGCCCAGGACGGAATGACCATGATAGTTGTCACCCATGAAATGGGTTTTGCAAAGAGTGTTGCCCACAGAGTTCTTTTTATGGATGCTGGAGAAATCATTGAAGAGAACAACCCGGAAGAATTTTTTAATAACCCCCAGAGCGACAGAACAAAGCTTTTCTTGAGCCAGATTCTTTTTTAAAAGCCAATGGGAAGAAAGACCATTCCAGTCATGCGGACTGCTTCCGTTATCATCCGTCCGGTCCTGGAGGAGACAATCAGGGCCATGGTATCCTGGAGGGAAATTAATTTGCCGAAAATCCGTTCAAAACTTAGATTTTCAATTGGGCCGTCACACACATTGGTTACCAGGAACAGATCCCCGTTGGGCAGATGCCGGGCTTTAAGTCTCCATACAAAAATCTCGATGTTCCGGGCACTATTGTAGAGGCTTTGGGCATCTAAAAAGTCCAGAAGAAAGAGGTCGCACTTTTTGCTGTATGATGTATGGAGCATTGTATAGAGTCCATACATCATCGCAAAGACCCGATCCCCTTCAAACCCGGGTTCAAACCCAAGCAAGATAGCATCAGCCCCTTCTTTGTCCCCAAGAACGCTGTGGTTTTGGATTGGAGGGCATTGGAATATCCTGGCCATCTGTGAATCAATTGTTGCACCTGGTGTCTTGCCAAGCTCCATGGAATTCATTCTATAGAGCTTTCGGGTCAGTCTTTTTAATAGATCTGCCACCTGGTCTATATGGATTTCAGACACCAGATTAATGTCTGTCTTGGCAAGATTTTCAATGTGAAAATTAGATGTAGTGCACCCGTTTAACAGGATGACAAAAGAGACAAGAATATAGGCAACCCCATGCATCAGTTTTTTCCGGATAGTAATTCCTCAATCCCCAGGTGCATGGTTTTTACAGCAAGCTGAATACAATGATGTTTCTTTTCCGGAATATTTTCCAACACTTTAAAAATATCTCCGTCGTTTATTTTCAGGGCATTATCCAGGGTTTTACCTTTTACCAGCTCCACAGCAGCCATGGCAGCGGAAATTGCCCCGGCGCAACCCGTAATTTCATACCGGACATCCTCGATAATTTTACTTTCATCCACCTTGAGGTAGACTTTCATGATATCTCCACAGGATCCAACTTTTTCAGATACCTGATCAGCATTTTCAATGTGCCCCATATATTTTTTTTCAAGATAATAATTTATTGCCGGATCGGCATATCCTGCTTCTGTAAGCATTTTACGTTCAGCATTTGATGATCTAGTTTCAGTTATCAATGGTGTTCCCTTTGTTCTGCCCTGATCAAAAAAAATATTTTACCGAGCAGTATACTAAAATATTTATATTTATAAAATTAACGTCATCTTAAAATAATTAATTTCTTTTTTATGTCAAGGGAAATAGGTGATTTTGTAAAAAAATATCCAGGAAATATCCTGCTTTTAGATTTTATTTAATGGTGCCTGGATGAAAAAAACAGGAAAACGCCAAAAAAGTATAAAACCCCATTTGTGAACACGAACCATATTCTATGGTTATAACCCGGCGAAGACCAGAAATAATACTTGTGATTCTAATCGGTTATGATATGGTGTGACAGGTATCCCCGAATGGCAGTCCATTTAACGTTAATTGCCGCAAAATGATAGCTGAAACTTAAATTACATTTTCATTATCACCTTGGCAGAAGGAGATCGCGTTATGAAGGAGTTGATTAAGTATATTGCCCAGGCATTGGTCGATGATCCCGAACAGGTTAGTGTTGAAGAAATTAAGGCCCAACAGACAGTCGTTCTCGAACTTAGGGTCGCAAAGGACGATCTTGGTAAGGTCATTGGCAAAAAAGGGAGAACCGCCCAGGCCATGAGAACAATTTTATCCTGTGCCTCGGCTAAAGAGCAGAAACGGGTTATTCTGGAGATTGTAGAATAAGGCTTTATTTACTGTCTTTTTAAATAAAGCAAAATATTTTCTGATATTCTTTTGGAAAAATTATCCATAGGGATCATGGTGTGTTTATTACTTGGGAAATTAATTGGATCATATTGTTTTAAAGCCGGGAGAAGTCCATTTTTTCTATACACTGGTGGGCGAGATACAATCCCCATTGTTGCTTGATAGATATCGTGAAATATCCAGCAAAAAAGAAAAAGCAAAAATAGACAGGTATCTGTTTGAAAAGGACAGGCATAATTGTCTTGTGACAAGGGGTCTTCTTAGGTTTGTTCTGTCCCGGTGCACCCTGATTCCCCCCCAATCCTTTGGGTTTGAGGAAAACAGCTATGGGAAGCCTTGTCTCAAAACAGGAGTAACCGATCTCCCAATCAGCTTTAATCTTTCCCATGCCGGTGGCTTAACAGCCTGTGCCGTTGTCCTTGACTATGAAATCGGGATTGATGTGGAAGATTCAACCCGGAAAATTGATATAAATATTGCAGACCGGTTTTTTTCTAAGCAGGAATCCGAGTATCTTGGGCAGACAAGGGAAAAAGAGAAAAAAAAGGTGTTTTTTGATTTTTGGACCTTAAAAGAATCCTATATCAAGGCAAAGGGCAAGGGCCTGTCAATTCCCCTTGATGAATTCAGTTTTAAAATCAGCCAGGACTGCACCTCAATAGGTTTTGATGACAACAACTATGATGATTCCGATAATTTTGTTTTTTTCAGGTTTCCATTATTGAAAAGTTTCAAAGCAGCTATCACTATTCAGGCTCCAAAAACAAAGGAGTTTAAAGTCAATATTTACCAATGTGTTCCCTTTAAAGAGATTAAAAGGCAGGACCATATTAAAATCAGTTAGCACTAAAATAAATATAGCAACATTAATTTAACGATGGCGGGATGGCAAAATATCGATCATGGATGAATATTGAGGTTTAATTTTAACTCCAAAGAGATTTGACCCATTCAAATACTCCTTTTTTTTTCGGCTTTGCCTGGTTAGATGCGGTTAGAGAGTTCAAATTTTTTGCTTTTTTTGATCCATTTCCTTGAACCGCAGATTCTTGGGGTCTGGTTGCCACACTTTCGGCTTTGCCCTTCAGGGAGTCTAATATTTCCTGTACAAGTTTCTTCTGGACCTCTGGTTTGGAAATTTTCAGTTTGGGTAATTGTCCAAAATAAGTGGAAGGCAGATCCATTTCAACACCGTCACCACTGCACCCGAGTCCGGACATTCCTGTAATAACATAGGCAAATTGAGTCAGTCCTGCAATTATGACATGTTCAGGTGGGGCCAATTCCGGCATTTGATGAAAGGCAACGCCTTCACAGACGTTGTCTGGAAGATTCCAGGATTTTAAAACGTTGGAGGCCACAAGGGCATCTGTGGTTCCAAACACATCCTTTTCCACCTGATGCAAAGGAAGCTTTAAATCCCTGGCCTTTTTGAGGCACAGGGAAAATTCATTGGGATAGTGAATAGCCATCAACAATTTACCTACACCATGGAGCATTCCTGTCATATATAGTTCCCCCGGCAGTATACCCATCTCTAAATTTGGGTGGCCGAGTCGGCGGTTAGCAACCGCACATGCCCAGGAATGCGACCAGAAATTATCATAGGAGAATCCATCAAGGTCAGGAAATTTGGGTAACATTTTCTGGAAGAAATACAGGCAGACTGAATTTATAATTTCCACAAGACCGATGCGGGTGATGGCAACTCTCAGACTGACAATTTTCTCTATCTCAGTGTAAAAAGGTGAGTTGGCCAATTGTAGAATCCGTGTGAAAAGCCCGGGGTCTGACTCCACAAGCTTGATAAAATGCGGAATATTAATTTGATCGGAGGGTTGCCGAACAATGGCGATAATTTTTGTCCCGTTGGCCGGGATCGTGGGAATATTTACACTTGTCGTCAGAATTTCCTGGGCAATGCTAAAAGCAATCGTTTTTTCTCCAACCAGGTTATTTCCCATTTTATTAATAATTCCTTATGAAAATTGATAGGCAGTTGTGATTGTTTTAAAAGCGTATTTTTAGTAAAAATAGTTTTTATTTCGTATACCGCTTTTTTATCTTAGTTGCAACCGATGACTTGAACAAACATTTTTTGAAGGATTCTTTTAATTCTCAGATATTGAATAAGCCAGCAGAGTTTATAGAAATTTAAGTTTACAACTTTGATGTATTTTTTGATTTTTTCAGTATTGGAGCAAAAGGTAATGACACATAGCTGCGCTTTTATTCCGTTGGGGAAGATGCAGGGGCCGATATTATTTTTAAGGAAGGGGCAGGGAGAAAGATACAAAGAGTTGTAAGAATCCAAGCGCTCTTGCATTTCATCTTTGAACCGGGGCGCTAACATGAGGATGAAAATAAAATCCCATAGGCTGAAAACAGAATCGATATCCAGGCTTTTGCAACAGATTCCCTTGCACTTTGTAAGGCAATTTAAAATGGCAAGATCCGCAGCGCAAAGCAGCTCTTTCTGGGATTCTCGTATGGTATTGCACAGGTTCTGGACCCGGATTTTATCGTGGGGGGATAAATTTTGTGATATCTTTATTGCTTTTTGAAATAAATATCTGGTTCCCATTATTCAAATCCTTGAATTTAAATATTGCTATCAGATAAAAATTGAATCTTTATTCTCTGAAAGAACCTATAGTTGTAACTATCTTTTCTATTAGATTTAGGATGGATACTTGGGTTTTGTCAAGAAAATATATAAAACCTGTGCATCCCTATATGGCCCTGTGATCCCGTCCGGTTTTTGACAGATAGTACTCGTAATCGCCTTTATAGGCTGTCATTTTTCCCTGGTCTATTTCAAAAACCCGATCCACAAGGCAGCGGAGAAAATGCCGGTCGTGGCTTACCAAAACAATGGTTCCGGTGAACTGTTTTAAGGCACGGA
>DAOWDR010000715.1 GCA_030638935.1 Desulfobacteraceae bacterium
GGGTATTCTGGCATCGTTACTATAGCCGAAAACAGAATAAATTTGTTGAAGGGAAATACATCGATCGAAAGACTTTTATGACAAATCTTTGTAGAAAAGCCGAAGTCAAGTATTTCAGGTTTCACCCTTTACGCCATTTCGGCGCTTCGATGCTTGAGAAAGCAAACGTTCCAGTAAGAACCATTCAGGATTTATTGGGACATGAGAACAGAACAACAACTGAGATTTATTTACATTCAGTTAAGGGTTCTGACCGCAAGGCAATGGATATATTGGAAACTGCATTAAGCTAAAATGCCATACCAAATGCCATACCAAAGCAAAAAGGCTCTTAACGAAAATCGCTAAGAGCCCTTTAAAATATGGTACGCCTGGCAGGATTCGAACCTGCGACCTACGGATTAGAAGTCCGTTGCTCTATCCAGCTGAGCTACAGGCGCAAACAAAATGGTCTTTTACCAAAGATACTCATAATTGTCCACAAAAAAATGAGGGATTTGTATTTTTTTGTAAAATATATTGCTTTTATAGAGATCATGATAATGGTATACTTGATTTTTATCCTCAATGCTAAGGTTCACTGAATGAAAAAAAAAACAGATAAGAACAATTCCAAGGTTTCAAAAAGGCTGACAAAAAAAGATTTTCATGTTCCGTCATCAAAAATAAAAGCATCCAGTTCCAAAGCCCTTGTCAAATCAGACCCCATTCAGAGCTACCTGAATGAGATCAACCGCTACAAGCTGTTGAATCGGGATCAGGAAATTGAGCTGGGCAAACGGATACAGGAAGAAGAAGACCAGGAAGCAGCTTATATCATGACCACATCCAATCTCCGACTTGTGGTAAAGATTGCCCTGGAATTCCAGCGGATCTGGATGCAAAATCTTTTGGACCTGATCCAGGAAGGGAACATCGGACTTGTCCAGGCGGTTAAAAAATTTAATCCCTATAAAAATGTTAAATTTTCCTATTATGCCTCTTTCTGGATCAAGGCCTATATCTTAAAATTTATCATGGATAACTGGCGCATGGTAAAAATAGGCACCACCCAGGGGCAACGCAAGCTGTTTTTCCGGCTGAAAAAGGAAAAAGCCCGTCTCATTGAGCAGGGGTTTGATCCCAAGCCCAAACTGCTGTCCGAACGGTTGGGGGTCTCTGAAAAAGAAGTTGTGGATATGGACCAGCGGCTGGCCAACTGGGATCTCTCCCTTGATGAACCATTGAAAAACGATTCTAATACGGAACGGATTGAATTTATCAATGTGGAGTCAGACTCTTCAGAAGAAAGGGTAGCCAAAAAAGAAATCGAAGATATCCTTCACACCAAAGTAAATAAATTTAAGAAAACCCTGAATGCCAGGGAGCTGGATATATTTGAACGGCGGATATTTTCCGACAGCCCCAAGACCCTTCAGCAAATAGGAGAAGAGTACTCCATTTCCCGGGAACGGGTTAGGCAGATTGAAAATAATATTTTAAAAAAGATGAAAGCATTTTTCAAAAAAGATATGCCTGATTTTGACATGTATGATCACAACCAGTAAAAAACCCAAAAAGCGGTCACATAAAAGGTCATGAACTCCATGAAAATACAATCTATTTGGATCTTTTTATTTCTATCTTCAATTCTGGCCATTTCAGGATGCATTCAGGACAAAACAACTTCCAGTCCCCAGGGTTCATCAAAGACATCCACGGATAATACTGCCCTGGAAGAATCCCAATTGTCTGCCACTTATTTTTATCTTGAATCCAGAAGGCATGCCCAAAAGGATGAAATCCCACAAGCAATCGTTTCCCTGGAAAAAGCCATTGAAAAAGATCCTGATTCTGCATTTTTAAAAAGGGATTTGATCCGGTTCTATCTAAAGCAAAAAAAAAATGACCAGGCCCTGATACTGGCCCAAACCCTGGTGAATCAGGACCCTGAAAATATTGACAACCTCCTGCTCCTGGTTCGCTTGATAAAAAAGCCCGACCAGGAAACCCAATTGCCCGGCCTTTTTAAAAAAATACTTGCCCTGGACCCCAAGAACAAGGAAACCTATCTTCGCCTTGGGAAAATCTACATGGAAAATCAAAATTTTCAGGATGCCCTTGATCTTTTTTCCAGGATGGCTGAACAACTCCCTGATTACTATGTCGCCTACTTTTATATAGGAGAAGCCCATTTGTTAATGAATAGCAATGTTCTGGCAAAAGAGGCGTTCTTAAAAACCATTGAATTGGAACCAGACCTTGTGGAGCCCCGGTTCAGACTGATTGAAATTTATGAAAAACAGGAAGAAAAGACCAGCAAAAAAAAGATCCTTGAATCCTATGAAAAAATTCTTGAGATTGAACCGGAAAATGACCGGGCAGTCCTTGAAATGGCCCTTTTCCATTACAAAAACAATCAAAAGGACAAGGCTTCCAATTTATTCAGGGAACTGGGTATTGAAGCTAAAGAAGACTCGAGGCTGGTCATGGTGGCGGTGGATACTTTTATTTCCGAAAAACGGTATAAGGATGCCGTCATTGTATTTTCCCAGATGCTCAAGGCAAATCCTGATAATGCCAACTTAAATTTTTTTGCCGGCATGGCCTATGAAGCATTGGAAGATTTTGAAACCGCAATCAAGCACTATCTCAAAGTGACACCGGAACATCCCCAATACAAGAAAACTTTGTTGAGCATTGCATTTTTGTACCGGGATCTGGGGAAACCCGGGGAATCGATCAAAATCCTGGAACAACAACACAAAAAAGACCCCAAAGATATAGACATTATCTCATTCCTTGCTTCTTTTTACGAAGATCAAACCCAATATAACAAGGCCATGGCTATCCTGGAAGATGGACTGAAGACGACGCCGGCCAATACCACCCTCCTTTTCCGGCTGGGAACAATCCAGGATAAGGCAGGGCTGAAAGACCAATCCATCCAGACCATGAAAGCTGTGATTCAAACAGATCCTGACAATGCCAGTGCCCTGAACTACCTGGGCTATACCTATGCAGACATGGGGGTCAAACTGGACGAAGCCCTGGACCTGATTTCAAGGGCTCTGAAACAAAAGCCCGAAGACGGGTATATCACCGACAGCATGGGCTGGGTTTATTACAAGAAGCAAGACTATGAAAAGGCCGTCCATTACCTTGAGCGGGCAGCTCAATTAAGTGATTTTGAAACTATTATCGCAAGCCACCTGGCAGACGCCTATGTGAAACTAGGGCAACTTGAAAATGCATTGACCACTTATAAAAAAGCCCTGGAAAATGATAAAAATGAAGACAAAAACCTGACCCGGGAACTTGAGGAAAAAATTAAGGATCTTGAAAAAAAACTCAATGAAAAATAAGATCCGTCAGGTTTGTTTTCCCCCGACATTGACAGTATTTTCTTTGATATTACTCGTACTTGTATCAGGATGTACACCGCTTCGCCCCCAAACAGATCCGGTTCTGGACAAAAAAGCAAAGTGCCTTGCCAATGATATCTTATCCTTAAACCAAAATATAAAGTCTTCCAAGGGAATTGGCTGGGTCAAATTAGAGACCAACACCCGCAAAGACAAATTTAAAATTGCATGGGCGGCAACCGCCCCCAACTTGCTCAGGATTACCTTTATTGTGTCGGGCCATCCCTTTGAAACCTTAGTGGCCACAGGGGAACATGTGACCTTTATCTCCCACACCAGCCAACACAAACCCCATACCACAATTTCAAGTGACCCGAATCTGGAAAAATTTATCCATATCCCGGTTAAATTGTCCGGGATGATTGCCATTCTCCTAGGACAGATCCCCATAGAAAAATTTGACCACGCCTGGTTTGAACCGGGGAATAGCACCTCCTCCCCATTAATTCTGGCACAAAACTGGAAATCAACCTTCCAGAAAATTCATCTGGATGGAGTCGGACAAGTGCAACAATTAGTCTTCCTGGGAAAAGACGACACCCCGCTCTATGACATCACTTATCTTGACTACCAGGCCCATGGAGAGAGTCGTATTCCTGCCACCCTTTTGATTCAGGATGCAGGGGGCAGAAAGATCCATTTGAGTCTTACCAGATTTATCCCCAACCCCCCCATAAAAGAGTCTGTATTCAGGTTGACAGAACCTGGATAATGATCATTATTAACAAAGATTTAACCCATAGGAATTCTCAAAGGAGAACGTTAATATTATGATTCACGAGAACGTAGATAAAGCAAAAAAAAAGCCAGGGATGTCCATCCCAGGACGGCGGCAATGCTGCACAAAAACAACAGGAACAGCAGGCAATGATCAAGGATTGTCTGGCAAAGATCAAACATAAAATATTTGTTTTAAGTGGAAAAGGCGGAGTTGGCAAAAGCAGTGTATCTGCCAATCTTGCCGCAAGCCTTTCCAAAAAAGGATATAAAACCGGCTTAA
>DAOWDR010000038.1 GCA_030638935.1 Desulfobacteraceae bacterium
ATGGCATCATCCACACAAACCATTGCTTCAATATCTGCCTTTTTCCCACAGACCTTTATCCGGTCACCCTGGCAAAGGTCAAACTGCCCGGCTGTTTTTTTATTGATATACAGTGTCGGATTTTTATTTTCATCAACAAACCCCTGGGAATGCATCGTATCTTTGGCCTTACAGCTAAGCAGGCGCAGGGGAAATTTCGGGTCCCCTGCCAGGGGCGGAATAAATTGAGGCAGGGCGGTTAACCCGTCGGCCAATGCTTTTTCGCTATAAATTTCAACTTTACCCGAGGGGGTTAAAAATTGTTTATCCTCCCAGGCAATTTCATGACTCTTAATCTGAACATATGAGGATTCAAGCCCGGCAAGTTCCTCATCAAATGATGCTCCAGTCTCAGCCAGAAGCGGAACAGCACATTGATACAGATATTTGGCAGACGAATCAAACCCCAGATTATCAAGCCCCATTCTTTTTGCCAGCTCCAAGAAGAACTCAAACTCAGGCAGAATAGTTTTGGGCGGGTCAATGGCTTTTTGGGAGTAATTGAGCAAATGGGAATACATGGAAGTTGCAAAAATATCTTCCTGCTCAAACACAAAAGCGGCCGGCAGGACAATATCTGCACAGGCTGCAGTATCTGTCATAAAATGGTCAAAGACCACCTTGAAATCAATTTTCGAAAAGGCAGTCACCGTGGTCAACAGATCCGGACTCTGGACCAGGGGATTACCGCTGGCCACAAAGGCCGCCTTTATGGGCGGATCTAACACATTTTCCAGAAAGTTACCCAGCTTTGGTGCCAAAAAGGTCCGGAGGGAGGCAAATTGTTCACTGTTTTTTTCAGGCAAATTTAAAAAAGGCGCCAGAGATTTTGAGGCATAATTCACCCCCCCTCCCCTTTTGCCGATATGGCCTGCCAGCGCAGCAAGGGCATCGATACACCGAATGTTATTACCCCCGTTTTCATATCGCTGCATCCCGTATCCAATATAAATGGAAGCCGGGTCTGCCTGGGCATATTCAATTGCCAGCGCTTTAATGACATCGACATCAATTCCTGTAATTTTTTGGACAACTTCCGGGGTAAACCCTGCCGCATAAGCTTTGAAACGCTTAAACCCTTTGACATGATCCCGGACAAAGGCCCTGTCCACCAAATTTTTCTGAATCAGCACATTGGCCATACCAAGGGCAAGGGCTCCGTCCGTGGAGGGTGCAATGGAAATATGATCATCAAAGGCCTTGGCCGTAGCTGTTCTAACCGGATCAATCACAATCACCCTTGATCCCTGTTTTCTGGCCCGGACCAAAAGAGACTGCAGATGGATGGAGGTATGTTTGGGATTTCTTCCCCATAAAATTACCAATTTTGAATTCAAAATATCATGGGGAACATGTCCCCTGGCACTACCAAAATCGTACCCTTGGGCGGCAATGCCCGCCCCCCAGCAAAGACTGCCTTTAAACCTTGTGTCTCCGCCAAAACAATTAAAAAAGATGCTCTGTATCCTGTTTTTCGTCCCTCCATACCCATCACTGGTATAATTTAATATGGCTGTATTTCCATGGCGTTCTTTGATGGCCAATAATTTTTTTGCCACTAAATCAAATACATGGTCATAGGAAGTTTTTACAAAAGAATCATTTTTTCTGATCAACGGATGCCGGAGCCGATCCGGATGGGTAAGCCGATCCATCAGTTTTTTCCCCTTCCTGCAAACCAATCCCCGGGTCAGCGGGTGGTCAGGGTCCCCTTTAAGATCTATTACCCTGTTATTTTCTACGGTCACCAAAAACCGACACAGATCAAAACAGTCCATGGGACAGGAAACATATACTTGTTTTTGCATTGAGCAAACCTTTATCTATTTGTGTTGAACAATCAACCAAAGAATGCTAACAAAAACAATGAAATTATCCAAACAAATTCTTGCCATGAATATTTTATCCTTGTTTCTACTCAATCTGTTGTTCACCAGGATGGTCTCTGCCCAGACCGATGTTCAGACAAATTTTCTAAAAGAAGATACCGAACTTGCCTCTTTAATTCAAAGGGCCAAAACCGGAATCGTTGCCATTGGCACCTTTCACTTTAACACTAAACCCACGGTGCAATTTTTAGGGACCGGTTTTGTGATTGGAAACGGAGACCGGATTGTCACCAATCACCATGTAATTGCGGCAATCAAAGAAAAAAAAAGACTCTTTAATTTAAGAATATTTCATCAAAATCTGCCGGGCAAGGGGATTAAGGCGACCATACTGGCAGAAGATGAATTCCATGACCTCACGATTTTAAAAATTGAGGAGAAAACCCTTCCCGCATTGCCGCTGGAAAAAAAGAGAAGGGCTGCAGAGGGCCATAAAATTGCATTTACAGGCTATCCCATTGGATTTGTCCTGGGCCTGAACCCCACCACCCACACCGGCATAATTTCTGCCATTGCCCCGATTATTCTGCCAAGCCCCACCGCAAAAATTATCAATGGAAAACTTATCAAACACCTGAAAGAACCCTTTGAGATTTTTCAGCTTGATGCAACCGCCTACCCGGGAAACAGCGGAAGCCCTGTTTACAGGATTGCCACAGGCGAGGTTGTGGGGGTAATCAACATGGTCTTTATCAAAGGAAAAAAAGAACATGTATTAAAGGAGCCCACCGGCATCACCTATGCCATCCCTGTAAAATTTATCCATGAACTGAATAAATCAATTCAATAGATCAATTCAATAGCCTTATTTTTTATTGTTTTCAGTGAAATTGGATGTATGCTATAATTTATTATGCTAAATTCCATTAAAAAATATTTAAAAAAAGATCGGGAAGAGGTTTCAAAAGAATATTCAATCCTCTCTTCGGAATCAGGCCAGACAGCCCCGGGCCAATCCCAGACAAATGAAGACTCTTTGCCACAGCTTCCCAAAGGATGGATCGGTGTTGACCTTGACGGAACCCTGGCATACTATGATAACAATTCATCCATTGAAAAGGTTGGGCCACCGATTCCAGATATGCTGGCACTGGTCAAAAAAATGATCAACAACAACATCCGGGTTAAGATATTTACTGCCAGGGCAACAGATCCCGAGCAATTGCCCATTATCAGAAAATGGCTGAAAACCAACAACCTTCCTGAACTTGAGATCACAAATATTAAAGATTATTATATGTTAAAATTGTATGATGACCGATGTGTAC
>DAOWDR010000311.1 GCA_030638935.1 Desulfobacteraceae bacterium
CCTGTACACTAAAGAAAATATTCAAAACTGCACCCAGCTGCTCATCAAGCGGGCCAGGGAGACCTGAACACAGGCAAAATGGAATCCATGTTTAAAGAAATCACCCGGATTATCCCCCACAGGCACCCCATGATAATGATTGACGGATACAAACGGATCAGCGATGATTCTGCCCTGTCAAAAAAAAGGTTTAGTGCCAAAGACTATGGGTGCAGCAACGGAACGGTGCTTAACAGCATCCTGATTGAATGCCTTGCCCAGACCGTGGCAGCCCACCACGGGTATAAGGCATTGCAGATAAAAAACCAAAAACCTTCAATGGGCATGCTGGTCAGTGTGGATGCCTTTAATTTTTTCCACCCGGTTCCCGATAACGCAAGTATTTTAATTTCCATTGAAAAAACAGATCAGATCGGGCCCTTTAATATAATGAAAGGGGAAATTAACATCAAAGGAAAACTTATGGCCAGCGGACAGATCAAAATTTATAACCCGGAAAATGAGCCGGGCTAAAAATTGTTTCTGTCTGCAACCTTTCACTCTGGGGAGAAAAGAATATCCATGATTGTAAAACTCAAAAACCTTTCATACTTGACTCTATTAATGATCCTATTCATTATAGGCAGCATAAGGCCCGGATTTGCCCAGGATCTTGATCCCATCCCCCCGGACCGGTTAAGCCAGATCCTTTTGGATGCAGGGGAAAATTTCACTGCCGTAAAAACAATGAAAACCCTGTTAACCCAGGAAAAGAACATCTCCCTTTTTTCTGAAACCATTATCTCAAAGGGATTTTGCATTTTTAAACGGCCTGGCAAATTACGTCTTGAGTTTACCGAGCCCTTTAAGTCCTCTCTCATGGTCAATGATAACCGGGTGTATAAATACGAATATTTTAACGGCACCTGGAAAAAAATTGATCCCGGCAACAAGGAGATTCTGGGCATTATAATGAACCATATTGCAGCCTGGCTGAGCGGCAGGTTCAATGACGGCAACCTGTATGAGATATCCGGTTTTTTCAGACCCGGGGTCACCATTTTACTGACCCCGAAAAGCAATGAATTTAAAAAATTTATCCGCTCATTTGAGCTGGGATTAAACAGGGAATTAAACGGACTTGATTATATTATAATCAATGAGACGGGAAAAGACTTTACAAAAATACGGTTTCACAATGACAGACTCAATGATATTATTCCGAACAATCTCTTTAACGGCAGTCTGGATGCCCCCCATCCGGTTGACCAATGGTAATTAGAAAAGGGTAGGTGAAAAATGGTAGACCATCATTCCATGGGAAGGGTCTGTTTAACTAAACAAAAACTTTCCCTAGTCCTAGTGGCTCTGTTTATTCTTTTGGCAGGCTGCAGCCCCAAAACCCCAATGCCCACCCCTCCACTGGAGAGAATCCAGGATAAGGGTCTCTTGGAACTCAACCGGGGTATCCGTCATCAGTATCCAAACCGCTTTAAGGCAGTGCACCACGTTGCCCTCACTCTTTTCGGGAAAACCTATGTATTGAATGGATATCTAAGTGTGAACCGATTGGAAAGACAAATTCATTTAATCGCCCAGAATGATATGGGCGGTACTCTTTTTGAAATTCACACCCAAAGGGGGGAAACCATTATCCAGTCAAAAACCAAATTTTTAAAAACCAGCTGGCTTGAAAAATCCGTATTAAAAGATCTTGAAAATTTATATTTGCCCCCCCCTTTGGCATCCCCGACATTATCCCAAGGCCATAACAACCTTTTTTTACTCTCGGAGAACCAGGAAGGGATCTGCCGGGAATTTCTGTTTAAGAAAAAGTCTTCACACCAAAACTATCACCAGCAAAATAACTATAAATTGATGGGATACAGGCAGGTCAAAAACAGGAAGGAAATCTATGCCATCACCTATGGCTATGATGAAAAAAATAATGAACAATATCCGTCATTTATCGCCATTGAAAACCATACCCTCCACTATCAGCTAGAAATAAATATCCAGTATTATTTCCCCCCCAAGGGGACAGCAGAAACAAAGGATTAACAGACATGTTGTCCTTACAAAAGAAAAAAGAGAACAATGAACCTGTACACTGATTTAAAAAATTCACTAATTGCAAGTTCGGGTGCAAGTTCAGACCCAGGTTCAGGCATTGGGGATCAACAGATTACAGCCCAATTTTGTTTCTCCGGGGATTTGGATCTTTTTGCCGGCCATTTTCCGGGAAACCCGATTCTGCCGGGTATTGTCCAGATTGAAATGGTGAAATTCATAGTGGAACAGGCCCATGGCAATAACTTTTGGATCCGATCAATCAAAAAAACAAAATTTGCAAGCCTGATACATCCCGACACTCCCATTCACCTGTCAATCAGCCTGACACCTTCCGATGATTTACTTTCTGTTAGGGCCACACTTAAAACAGAGGATAAGATAGCCGGGAAAATAAATTTATTGTTACAAAAAAAACAAAACCCACCAAAGACTATTGTTTTTCCTTTAGCAACTCGTCAATAATCTTATATACATCTTCCAGGGTTCTTATGGACCTGGCATCATCCTCTTCGATTCTAACCCCAAGTTCCTTGTCAACCATCACGATAAGATCAACCGCATCCAGGCTGTCCAGGCCGATATCCTCATAGAGCAATGCTTCTGGTTTTAACAGTGCAGCCTCAATTTCAAACTCTTCTTCCAATACCTTATTTACAATCTGAATAATTCTATCCATCAAAAAAACAACTCTCCTTGTCCCGATTGAAGGGACTCCAATCGGTTAAAAATATTGTCCAGCCAGGAAAACAACGGAGTTCTGACCCCTGTTGACGGACCCTATCCCCCCATTTGAAATATGGTGGAGTCTAACCCCAAAAAACCAGGGTTCGGCATTTTCCCGTTTTATGTCCATGCCC
>DAOWDR010000187.1 GCA_030638935.1 Desulfobacteraceae bacterium
ATGAACTCCTGGCAAAAGCGGTGGACGGCATTGATGTTATCATCAGTGGTCATACCCACACAAAACTGGAAGCCCCGATCACCATAAACAACACCCTGATTGTTCAGACCTGGGAGTATGGCAAGCAGATTGGCCACATAAGACTTTCCCTTGAAAATCAAAAGGTTGAAATTTCAAATTATCAGATCATACCCATTGATGACAGTATTCCCGGTGATCCTGAAATTTCAGATCTCATTACCGCCTATGAAACTATTATTGATCAGGACTTTTTAAAGGACCATGGTTTGTCCTTCAGAAAAGCTATTGCCCAGACCGATTTTGATTTAAAAATCAAAGAGGAAGAATCCCCATTGGGAAACTTTCTCACAGATTCCATACGCTTTGTGGTAAAGAAATATTCAGAAAATTTTGACCCCTTTGCCGATGTTGCCATCATTTCAAACGGAGTGATCCGGGATAATCTTTTAAAGGGGAAAACAAACAGTATCCAGGCCTGTGATCTTTTCAGATCTGTCCCCCTTGGTATCGGCCTTGACAACAGTTTGGGATATCCGTTGATTTCAATGTACATCACCCCGTTGGAACTGAAAAAAGGGTTTGAAATCCTCACCAGCATCCATCCTGCAAAAGGGCCTGATTACTTTTTACAGGTAGCCGGTGCAAAAGTTGTCTATAACCCCAAGCGAATCATGTTTGACCGGGTGACGGACATATGGACCGGGGATGAGGAAAACGGATATAAAAAACTGGATTTTTCCAAGTCAAATAAAAATCTTATCCGGGTAACGGCAGATATCTACAATGCCACTTTTTTAAAAATCATTGGTAGCTACACATATAATATCCTGAAAATTATACCCAAGGATAAAAACGGCACCCCCATTGAAAATCTGTCATCGGCTGTAATTGACGGGGACAAAACCCGGGAGGGTATTCAGGAACTCAAGGAATGGAAAGCCCCCTTTGAATATCTAGGCAGTTTTGAAGATAAAAATAATGATTCCATACCTGAATTCCCTGCAAAATACAGCAAAAAACTTGGCCGGATCATTGCAGAACCATCCATTAACCCTGTCAACCTTGTAAGAAACGGCACCTGGGTTACCTGGACAGCCGTGGGCGTCCTTGTTTTCTGCCTGTGCATTGTCCTGGCATTGATAGGCTTTGTCCGTAAAAAATTTAGCAGTTAAACGGGCAGAAGCTTGATCCGATAAAATAACTCGATGATTATCACCATAAAACCTATGAATTATACTATATGGATAACATTCTCATATTTATTAAAATTTTAATCCTTTTATGGTCCATCAATCTTACACCGGTTCTGCTGGCATTCTTTTTTGAGGAAAAATGGGATACTCCCCTTGATAGGGGTATGCTTTTTATGGATGGAAAACCATTTTTAGGTAGTCATAAAACAATGCGCGGAACGCTGGGCGGGATTATGGCTGGAATTCTTGTGGGGTTTGTCACGGGAATTTCTTTGTGGGTGGCATTGCCGGCCGGGATCTTGAGCATGCTGGGTGACATGTTAAACAGTTTTATTAAAAGACGTTTCAGAATGCTTGAGGGTGCTGATTTTCCAGTTATGGACCAGCTTCTTGAAGGTGCATTCCCATTTATAATATTAGCACCCGCATTCGCATTATCTTTTACCAGCCTGTTTTCCTTAATTGTTGTGTTTGTTATCACCGCCTATTTGGGTGCACTCTTTTTAACCCGGGTTTTGCGTACAAAGCCCTTTGCAGGATATTCCAGGAAGCTGAGATCAAAAATACGGTTCAGGGAATGGCGGGCATGCGAAACCATTGAATATCCTTTCCATCCCATTATCAATATTGAGCGCACACTTTATTACCATTGGTTCATGAAAACGATTTTCAGGGTAGCAGGCCTGTATGAACGAGGGAAAAAAAATGCCCTGGATTTACAATTGCGCAAACTTGAGTTTGAGTTTGATACCCTGCCCCCGGCATTTGATAATTACACAATTCTTTTTATTTCAGATCTTCACCTTGACTGTATGGAAGGGCTTGCCCAAAAAGCCCAGAACATTGTTGAAAAACTGACCCCGGACCTGTGCTTAATGGGAGGGGATTACAGGACCGCATCCTGGGGTTCTTTTTCAAAAGCATTATTCCATTTAAAAAACCTGCTGGACCATATACAGCCAAGGCACGGCATATATGCAGTTTTGGGAAATCATGACTGCCTTGAAATGGTCAGTCCTTTAAAGGAAAAAAATGTGACATTTCTGGTAAATGATGCCAGAAGCATTGAAAAAGACGGGGATAGAATCTGGATTGCCGGAGTGGATGATCCCTATTATTTTGAAGGCCAGGACCTGGCGGAAACCTTTGACACGATACCTGACAACAATTTCACTATATTTGTTGCCCATACCCCCGAAATTTACCAGGAGACCGCAACCTTTGCCCCCCAGCTTTATCTTTGCGGACATACCCATGCAGGACAGGTACAGCTTCCTTATTTCGGGCCCGTGATTACCCATAGCAAGGTGCCCAAAAAAATGGTGCAGGGAAAATGGTCCTATAAAGGGATGCAGGGGTATACCAGTTCCGGATTAGGAACCTCTGGTATACCTGTAAGATTCGGCTGTCGAGGAGAGGTGGTTCTCATAACCTTGAAAAGAATTTGCAAACAAATCCATTGAGGCTTATAATTCCAGGGCTTTTTATATTTTTAATCGAAAAACCATAGGATAAAAAAGTTGAAAAACAATCTATCTTTTTTAAAAGCACGTCCCAGATTTTTATTTCTCTTTTTTATACCCTTTGCCCTTTTCATGATTCTACTGGGAGATTATACCCTGAAAAATAACGTTATCCTTCCAGGATTTTATCAATTTGAAAACCAGGAGGCGTTAAAAAATCTGAACAGGGTGACTGATGCCATAAAAAGAGAAATCCATCATCTTGAAGGGCTTACGGGTGACTGGGCTGTGTGGAACGATACCTACGAATTTGTTGAAACACTGAACCCGGATTATCTTTCATCCAATATTGAATGGGATTCTTTGGAATCAATCTCCCGTATCAACCTTATTTATATCCTGAAAAATGACGGATCTGTTATTTATGGAAACGCATTCAAGGCTGATGCGGGGGGGGATATCACACTAAAGGAGTTCAGTCGGTCACGGTTTGAAAAAAATCATATCTTCATGGTTGACGAAAATACAATTCTCAGCAGTATTATTCACACAAAATCAGGCTTGATGCTGGTATGCGCCAGAAACATCATGCTCTCTGACGGCAAAGGGCCTTCAAACGGAACTTTCATCATGGGTCGGTTCATAACAGCGGAAATGATGAATTCCCTAGAGGAGCAGACAAACCTTGAAATCACCCTCACCGACCTGAAAGCAAATGAAAATATCCTTAAAAATAAGACTCTCATATCCAGTATTCAAACAGATGGACAGGATATTCGCACCGAAGAAAATCGTTTGACCATATCCGGATTAATAAACGGCGTGGAAAACACCCCCCTTGTGCTTATAGAAATTCAAATGGGAAGACAGATTACGGAACAGGGTAAAAAAGTAGCCCAATTTGCTTCATGGACGGTTCTTTTTATGGTTGTACTGCTGTTGTTCTTTCTTATTTCAGCTTTTCTTATCAGCACCCATTATTTAAAAAAACAGAAAAATAAAATTGAAATAGCCCTTGGACAGACCAAAGATCAACTTTCCAAGGCATTTCATTCCAAGGCATTCTTTATGACCATCAGCACATTGGAGGAAGGACGGTTTATAAATGTCAACGAGACATTTCTTAAGGGAATGGGCTTTACAAAAGAAGAGGTTATTGGAAAAACCTCATTGGAATTATCTATATATCCAGACCCAGGTCAACGGCAGCTTTTGGTAAATTTAATTAAGGAGAATGGTTTTTTAAAGGATTTTGACATAACCCTTCAAACAAAAGAAAAAAAATTTATCCTTGCATCAATTTCATCGGATATCATTCTTCTTCAGGAAATCCAGTGCATTTTGAGCGTTATGATAGACATCACAGATCGTAAAAACCTTGAAGGAGAACTGAATAAAGCCATGTTCACGGCAAACCAGATGACAGCAGATGCTGAAATCAAAAATTACCAGCTGGAAATGGAAATGGGACAGAGACGTCATGCCGAAAAAGTAAACCAAACCCTTTATAATATTTCAAATGCCATCAATGCCACCTCAAATCTGGATGAACTTTATAAAAGCATCCATAAAATCCTGGGTACCATATTGAACCTGTCCAATTTTTATATCGCTGTTTATTTCAAGGAAAAAGATAGTCTTATGTTTCCCTACTGGGTGGACGAAATAGATAAAACCGTTGAGAATGTCCCTAATATCAGTGATAAAGATTCATTAACAATTGATGTGATAAAATCGGGAAAGCCAATGTTTATCACAAAAAAAGATCTGTTGGAGGGGGGAAAACATCATGGAAAAAACTATATTGGAAGCCTGCCCCAGGTATGGCTTGGAGTTCCATTAAAAATTAAAGGTGATGTTATAGGGGTTATGGCCACACAAAGTTATACAGACGCACAAAGTTTTACAAAAGATGACATCAATATCATGATGACGGTCTCTGACCAGGTTGCCCTTGCCATTGAGCAAAAAAGATCGGAACAAGCCATTCGGATCAGTGAAAAAAAGCATCGGTCCATAATAGAAAGCATTGAAGACGGGTATTTCGAAATGGACATGGCCGGCAATCTTCTCTTTTTTAATGATGCTGTGTGTAAAATCACAGGGTACTCCCGGCAGGAGCTTCTCGGAAAAAATTATACCGCTTTTCTGGAGGAAAAGGATCAAAAAGAGATAAAGGCGTCCCGCTTTTTTACTGCTGCCCGGGAAAGGGAACTCTCTGAATTCAGCTATAAAATCATTCAGAAAAACGGATCTAAAAGACATATCGGAGCCTTGCCCTCCCTAATAAAAGATTCCGAGGACCAACCCATAGGGTTTAGAAGCATTATACGGGATATTGAAAGCCAGAAAAAATATGAGGAAAATTTACTTTTCCTTGCCTACCATGATGCTTTAACCGGATTAAAAAACAGGAAAGCATTTTATGAAAATCTGGACAGGTGTTTGAAATCGGCCAGGCGAAATAATAATAAGGTTGCCATTCTTTATCTGGATATTGATAAATTTAAAAAAGTGAATGACACCCTGGGCCATGAAATCGGGGATGACCTTTTAATGGAGATCTCCCGAAGACTGAACAATTGCATGAGACAGACAGACGTTATCTCCAGGATTGGAGGGGACGAATTTATCATTATCATTGATGATCCCAAACATTTTAACCCGGAAAAAGCAGCCGCAAAGATTCTTAAAGCCCTCAGCCAGCCTTATCACCTGAGCGGCCATGAAATTAGCTATGTTTCAACCAGCATCGGCATCAGCATATTTCCCGATGATGCCGAACAGATCGAAGAACTGGTCAAAAAAGCGGACCATGCCATGTATGGGGCCAAAGAAGAAAGAAATAAATTTGTCTTTTTTGCCGAATGACAGAGCGGTTTCAACCTGCCGGTTTAATGTCTGCTTTTCATTTCAGCTTTTGCTCATTTTCTATACTTTTCTTGACTAAAAGCAAGTTCCTATCTATCTTATCGATAGTTTTAAATAATTTAATTTGGTCAGGGAATGGGTAAAAATACCAATCAAATAAATTTTCCTCAAGAATTCTTTGTAAACCCAAAGACACGAGAGGAAATAATTACAGAGATTACAGAGACGGAAGCCTCTCGGTCGACACC
>DAOWDR010000354.1 GCA_030638935.1 Desulfobacteraceae bacterium
AATCAATGCTCTCATAATTTCCCCAGGGTCGGTAAACCTTTTGGTGGGTGACGGATTCCTCTCTTTTCTTGGCTTTAAGCTGAAGAACAATTTTTTTAACATCCTGAACCCGATCCCTTGGAGAGACAAGGATGGCATCAGAGGTTTCAACAATAACAAATTTTTCAAGGCCAACCGCTGCCACAAGCCGGCTTTCTGCATGGATATAGGAATCCTTAACATCGTGGGTTAATATGTCCCCCTTGAGCACATTATAGTCCCCGTCCTTGTCCCCTGCCTGCCACAATGCATCAAAGGAACCCAGATCATTCCAACCGGCATCCAGACAAACCATAACCCCTTTGTCGGTTTTTTCCATAACTGCATAGTCAATGGAATCTGCGGCCACCTTTCCAAAAAGTTCATTGTCAAGCCTTAAAAAATCAAGATCCTGGGTTCCCGATTCAATCACCTTGCGGCAGAGGGCAAGCATTTCCGGGGCATATTGTTCCAGCTCATCAATAATGGCAGAAGCCTTGAACATGAACATGCCCGAATTCCAGCAGTAGTCATTTGACGCCAGATAGTCACGGGCATGTTCTTGATCCGGCTTTTCAACAAAGCACTCAATCTTACAGGCCTGGGACAGCTCACCAATCATCTGCCCTTTTTTAATATATCCATACCCGGTTTCAGGTGATACAGGAACAATTCCAAAGGTGATTAAAAATCCTTTTTGTGCCAAATCATTGCCTTGGGATATTTGTCCATGGAGATGATCGATATTTTCAATTACATGGTCTGCCGGTAGAACCAGCATGACCGGGTCTTCTTCTTTTTCAAGCAGCTTTATGGCAGCCAGGGCAATGGCAGGTGCGGTATTCCTTCCCACAGGCTCCAAAATAATGGAATGGGGTTCAATCCCAATCTTTAGTAATTGTTCTGCTGTCATAAACCTATGGGCCTCGTTGCATACCACCACAGGCGCTTCCAGGTCATCAACATTCTTAAGCCGCAAAAGAGTATTCTGCAGCATGGTATATTCATTATAGATATCAATCAATTGTTTGGGGTACAACTCTCTGGAAAGAGGCCATAGCCTCGTCCCTGACCCACCTGCCAGGATTACCGGAACAATCATAAATACTCCTTATTTATTTTTCTGCAATATAAAGATTGATGCACAATCCTTTTTCCACTTCATAACGGTCAAAGGATTTAAGCGAAAACCCGCAGGTCGAAAACCATGTATTGATCTGGTCTTTTTCAAACCCCAGCCAGGACCCGCCGATTATTTCCTTAATATTTTCCTGGTCATGTTTTTCAAAATCAGCCAGCAAAAAAGTTCCTCCAGGTTTGAGCACTCTGAACACCTCATTTAAGGACTTTTCAGGTTCAAAAATATGGTAAAGCACCATACTCATGATCATGGTATCCACCTCCTGATCTTTCATGGGAAGATTTTCAAGCTCTCCCAATCGCAGATCAATGGCGTTGGGACTAGCCAATTTCATTCGGGCCTGTTCAAGCATTTCCGGAGAACTGTCTACCCCGATGAGAATTTTTTTATCCTCCTGAAAAAGGCTGCCCAGCGTCTCCCCTGTGCCGCAACCAAGGTCTGCCACCCTGTCACAACCCAAAGCCATTTGTTTTAAAATCCCATTTAAATCAAAATTTCCGAGAACTTCCTTTTTTAACCGATCCCATTGGGGGGCAACGGTTTTAAAAAAGCGTTTGGTTCTGTTTTTCCGGATATTAATGCTTTGTTTTGCCTTTTGAAGATCCTGGGCGCAGACGATCTCTTTTTCAATGCCGGCACAGGCCAGGTTGATCAATGAAAAAGTATCCCGAATCTTATTGGCAGAATAATAGATAAAACTGCCATCCTTACGTGATACCAGCAAACCTGATTCAAGCAAAATTTTCAAATGGCGGGAAACCCCGGACTGAATCATATCAACAATGGAAACAATCTCATTTACGTTGAGTTCATAATGATTGAGAATGTTCAATAACCGAAGCCGTGTGGGATCAGAAAGTGCTTTAAATTGTTTTATAATTTCCATTGCAACTCAACCTTCTCACATCTGTCTCCTGTATAGAATAAGGGGCCAGGGAAGAGTCACTGGCCCCTTATTTCAGCTTATTTTTTTAAAAATCTTTGTGTTTTTTTTGCTATTTCACAACTACTACAGGACATTCAGCCTGTAGAATGACGGCCTGGGCAGTGGATCCAAAAAGCAATTTACCAACTTTAGACCGGCTTTTTACCCCGATGATAATTTCTTCAATTCCTTTTTCCTTGGCAAAATTAACAATATCGTCACCGGCTTCAAGGCCTCTTACCAGCAGATGCGTTTGGCATGACACCCCTTTTTCGTCAAAATATTTTTTGACTTTTTCCAGGTTTTCTTCTGCCTCTTGAATTTTTAGCTGTTCAGCCTTCCCTCCACCCATCATTGAGGTAACAACCAGTACTTCACCCTTAAATGCCTTTGCATGTTCTACGGCAATCTTCAGTAAATCCTTTCCTAAATTGACTCCCTTGTATCCGACCAGAATTTTCATTGTCACCCCTCTTTTCAATATTATTCAATACACTTTTTAATTTCCAACAGATTCCCGATACATAAAAGATTTAAACGCCATTCACAAGGAAAAAAGATATACCGTTGAAAGATAAAATGGCCTTGGTATGAACTGGATTACCAGGGATATGCTAAGATGTTATTGTAAAATAATACATAACTATCATTGAAAAAAAAAGGTAA
>DAOWDR010000627.1 GCA_030638935.1 Desulfobacteraceae bacterium
ACTTGAGTTCAAAGATATAACATTTGATCTGGCCGTGGCAATTGATGGTCTAAGACCCTTTGGTAATGCAAACCAGGAACCTGTATTTCTCTGTAAAAGCCTTAGGGTGGTTTCTTCTTATATCATTGGCAACCTCCATCGAAAAATGATTCTTCAAAGCGTTAGCACCCCTTCAGACCATAGTGTTGAGGCCTTTCATTTCAATATTGGAGACACAAAAAACCCACCGGACTATTATGACAGACTTGTCTTTAAACTAAAAATAAACAAATTCAAACCCAATGCTGCACAAATAATTATAGAAGACTTTTAGATTTTCACTTGAAAATGTCTCTGTTTTTATAGTATATTACCTGATTAGTATTTAACTATTTTTTTTGTTACTTTAAGGATAAATCAATGGCCAAAATTTTTTATAACGGAAACAGGGAAGCCAAGCTTCTTTCTAAAATCGAATCCTCAAAAGAACGGGAAAGAATCAAAACCATCAGCACCATCCGGGATAATATTGATTTATTCAGCAACAAAGTATCCATGAAACTCATTGAATCAGGACTAATTGAAACCGTCAGCAAATCAAGTATCGAAAACCAGATTGTCCGTTGCCTGGATGGCCTGTGCAAGGCAGAGGATTTTGATATTGATTATATGGTGGCACCCTTTAGAATCCTTATCTCCAATCCCAATATAGCCAGTCTTTATTTAACGGCTTTCATCGTGGAAAAACTACTGAATCACAAGGATGTCATTCATGTGTACGGAATTGATGAAGACATTTACTTTTGTATCCAAAAAGAGCTGAATTCCCTCATGGCAGGATAATAATATAGGTTTTCCCTACTTACCTTTTTAAACAACCTTTAATTTGTTTGGCTAAAATAATTTGCTCGGTCTAATTATTGACCTATTTATGAACCTATTTATGAACCTATTTATGAACCTATTTATGAACCTATTTATGAATATGGGGATGTTTTCCATGTTTGTGGATATGTTCGTGGTGGTGGACATGGATTTCATCATCTGTTAAAATTTTACCCTTGTCCATGGAATAAACATTGTCAGTCACAGCGTTGAGAAAATCAAATTCATGGGAAATAACAAAATAGGTAATATCCAAATTATTTAAAATATTGATAAGCTTTTGTTTGACCGCCGTGTCAAGGCCTGCGGTTGGTTCGTCCAAAAGAAGAATCCCGGGAGACATGGCCAGGACTGCAGCCAGGGCCACCAACCGCTTTTGTCCCCCACTCAACCTATGGGTCACGCTCTCCTCAAACTCTTCAATGCCAAGATTTTTAAGGATTTTCCTGGATATATCAATGGCCTGTTGGGGTGAATATCCCAGGTTCAAAGGTCCGAAAGCCACATCATCCAAAACAGTGGGGCAAAACAGCTGATCATCTGAGTCCTGGAATAAAAGCCCAACCCTGGACCGGATACTGGTAAAATCTTTTTCGGTTTCCATGGTATTCCCCAACACCTCAATAACACCGGCTTCCGGTTTACAAAGCCCCATAATCGTATGGAGCAAGGTTGTTTTACCGCTGCCATTGGGTGCCATCATCCCGATCCGATCACCGGTCCTTATATTCAGATTGAGGCAGTCCAACACCTTATTTTTTGATCCGGGATATGAAAATGAAATATTTGTAAGCTTGATAATACTGGGTCTATCTGCTTTTGTTTTGCTGTCAATTTGACTATCTTCGGGCATTTGGGTCATCATTATATTCCGGCTATATCCAGGCTATTTCAGTCAGGGCAAGCCCCAGGCCTGCCAGTATCATTACCCATAGAAAGAGGTAGTTTAATCCATTGGGCGGGTAGCGGTCAAGGGTATAAAACTTTTCTTGAAATCCGCGACAGCGCATGGCCTGATAGACCCGTTTGGCCCGGAAGGATGCTCTGACAAAGAGCATGCCAGCAAGAAAGGCATAGGTTCTATAAGAGTGCAAATTAGTTCCCGGCTTAAAACCCCTAAACTTTGCAGCCCTCAGCAACCGCATATATTCGTCTTGAATCACGGCAATGTACCGATAGGTCATGAGAAACAAAAACACAAGCTTATCAGGTACCTTTAGCTGGTGAAGACCCGATCCAAGGGAGGCAATGGGCATGGTCGCAACCAATGATGAAAACATCAATAAAATAGCAATGGATTTAAGGGTAATCTTGGCGCTGAGTAGAATCCCCTGAAAGGAGACCCTGAGCCACCCATACTGATAAACAATGTCTCCTTCAAATGTCAGGGGCAGAAAAACCCAGATCATCAAAAGAAACCAAAACAGAGGGGATAGCCTTTTTGCCATCACTTTCATCGGCAATTTTGCCAAACCGGTCAGTCCCAGTGAAAGGATGATATACCCAGAGGCAATTATAAGATTGTCACACAATGCCGCTGCAATGGATAAAAAAAACAAGACCAATATCCGAATTTTCGGGTCCAGCCTGTGCATGGGTGAACAGCCTTCTGCCAGTGTATTTTCAAGCATTGTTTTTTCTTTTTTTTACTCGCTTTTTAACTCGGGCAGCCACAAAGGCCAGTCCGAATATAATGCCAATTCCTGATAAAATCCTTGTCAATGAGGGACTTTTTTCAAGGGATTTTTTTTCAGCCATTTTTCTTTCCAGATTATCAGGGGTGGGTTGTGCAACAAGTTCATTTTCAGAAATAGTCCACTTGCCTGAATGTCCGGGTCCGGCATTCATTTCTACTATAAGGTCTGAATCCGGATGATCCGGAATTTCAAAGGAATACATCCCTTGGGCATCGGTGGTTCCCCTATGAACCAAAATTCCCTTGGGACTCTTCACCTGGATCTCACAGTTTTTGGCCGGCCTGTTGGGTCCAAAACTACCCTCAACATGGATGCGCCCCTGTTCCACCCAGGCAAAAACAATGACCTTGTGGGCCAGGGCAGTAGAGGTTGATATAATCAATCCTAATACCATAAGGGTTATTATTTTTTTCATCTATTTTTCCCGATTGTTTTTTGTGGGTATTATTTCCGGATATACCTTCAAAAGAAAGGAGACACAAAACCCGGTTATAATCCCTTCAATCACCATCACAGGCACATGGGCAGAAATAATGGCAATACAGGTTTTAAAGAAATTTTCGTTGGTAAACCACAGGGCAATCCCCAGAAGCAATGAGGACAATCCAACTGCCAAAAAACCCGCCAAAAAACCTGCCACAAAGGTCAGCCGGGGAGATCGGCCAAGCAGGGGTAAAAAAATATAGTGAACAAGAACAGCCGGTACAGCCATGATCACTGCATTGACTCCCAGGGCGGTTAATCCTCCATATTGGAAGAACAGGGACTGTAGAACCAGGGCTGTAAGGATTGCCGGAAAAGCGGCAATCCCTAAAAGCAACCCAACAACCCCGTTTAAAATCAAGTGCACACTCACAGGGCCGATATTGACATGGATCAATGATGCAACAAAAAAGGCCGATGCCAGAATTGCCACATGAACCATCTGATCATAATCAATTTTTTTTAACCCAATGGTTGTTCCGACCATGGTAATGGCAGCACCTGCTGCCATTACCTGTCCGGATAAAACACCTTCGGAAATATGCATTCTTTTATTTTTCCTGCCAAGTTTCAAACTTTACCCAAATAACTGCTCCAAGCTCTATATCCTTTTTTTCACCATTGTGCACCATTTTTTTATCAGATGTATTCAATGCAGCAAAACCCCACCAGCCTGAAACTGGTGCACAATAGGAAAACACACCATTTTGATCTGCTTTGATTGTCTGGGTGATCATATAATCCGTCGGAGCAACGGCTGTTTTATCCTGATTATAAAATTCCACCTCAACCTCGGCATAGGGAACCGGTTTTCCATCCAGTTTGACAATACCCTGGAACAGATTTCCTGCGTAAAGCCCAAAGGGTTTGGACAAAGGAACAATCTCGGTCTTTAACCCAAGTTCTTCATCCCATCCACTGTCATCGCCAAAGGCCGCAACAATGGTTTTAGTGTAATGAATAATAAAACAATCTTCAGCCGGCTCCCAATAGGCAACAGGTTCCATGACAAAGGCTGCGGCTCCCGGCCGTTTAACAGGAAAATTTGTGGTCCAGGCAGGTTTGTCCATAAAGGTTATTGGCGCAAGTTCCCCTGTAAGATCCTGTTTTTTTCCATCCTTGATCACAAAAAAATCCTTTGGCTTCACCAATTCCATGCCAATATTTTCAAAGGGATGGGAAAAAGAAAGGGTAAGTTTTATCTCCCGTTTTTCATCCTGCATTATCATATTGTCCGAAGGAATAACCATCCCGTAATGGGCCAGGCAATTATTTGTAAAAAGAAATACCAGGGCTAATGTTAATATTACAGTGTTAATCATTTTCATTTTATTCTCCTTAAAAGTAAAAAACCACAAAGGTTAAGACAAAATTGTCCATGTTAACCTTCGTGGTTTAATTGATAATTATCTGCTCCCCAATCCATGGCGCTCAAACCTACCCAGAGAGTAAAACAGATCTATAATTTTATTTTTTTAATATCTTTCCAGACTTCAGTCTGAAGTTTTGTTTTTACCTATCCTAAAAAACCCAGCTCTGTCAATACGCAATCTCATTTTTTTACCCAGGACCCGTCGGCCTTCTGGATGAATTCGCCGGGTATTGCACGTTGGGAAAGGGTATTGGCCCGCCGCTTTTCAACCAGTTTCAAGGAGGTATTCTGCTGTTTGGCTATATAGCCATAGATGGCTTTCCTGTCTTTATTTTCACTGGCAACCATCTTTTCCTGACTTTTTTTTCCCGTGACAAAGCCAAGATAACCTGAATTATTTTCCCCAACAATACCCTTGGCTTTTAACTCAACAATTGCAGGAAGGCGTTGTTTCATGCGTTCCTTAATCCCCTGGGCTGCAGAAGTTCCAATAAATACCAATAAACCCAGAAGAACCAGTATATTTACAAAGATTATATTTCTATATTTCATTTTTCCTCCTATTTTTTTATTTCGTCTTCAGCCGCATCAATGTCATTGAAAAAGTCATCCAGGGCCCGGTCTACTTTTACATTAACATCAATGGTGATATGAATGGGTTTAATTTCAACAGGCTTGACCTCGACCTGGTGGCTGGATTGGCAACCAGCCAGGACAAACAGAACAAGGAACATCGTTATGAAACATAATTGTCTTATCATACCCTCTCCTTAATTTAAGTAAAACTGTTCAACTAAAATTGTTTAATTCAAAATACTATTTATTTTATTACCAAATTTTAAGACCTGGTTAAAGGGAAGTTTTAAATTCACATCCATTTTAATCCCCTGGAACCTGGAGCCTGGACTTGACGCATCCACCCGGATAAAGGAACCAATGTCTTTTTGATACTCAAAGGGCAAAAGCTTGGCTGGCTTTCCATCCAGTTCCATGTTTACGTATAAGGTATCCTCAAAGGTGTTAAGCTCAAGCTTGGCCCATGTGTAATCAAAATCTTTCAAGGCCTCCCTGGCCAGATCCAATTGTGCAAATTCCGGGGTATCCAAGGGAATGCCGACAGTTATTTTTTCAGTATTTTTAATAACCACCCTCCCCCCTTGTCCCGGAGTGGAAAACAAAAACCCCTTGTCAAAGGAAATGTTGCCATTGGAATATACAACAGGTATTCTTCCGCTTAAAGCACCTTCGCCTTCTGCATGGAAGGCACCCGTCTGTTTTAAAAGACTGGATAATTCAAGCCTGTCACAATAAAGGATCAATGAAAGAAGGTTATCTTTGGCAGGAAGACGGATTGATTCCGTTGAAACCAGCCCATTGCACCAATTAAAACGAAAATTTTCAATATTAACGGATTCTCCATCTTCTATGCTGAACCTGGCCTTTGCCTTATCAAATTGGAACTGGCCGGCCCTGATTTTGTCAATGGTCAACACCTGGCCGGGTAGAGATTCCGGCACAACCAGATCATTAAAATTAATGGCACCTGCAATACCGCTGAGGGTTAGGTTCATGTCCGGAAAAAAAAGATGCCCTTCATCAATCATGATGGAAGCCTGGGTCTTGATATCATGATATTTGTATTCAAAGGTTCCCTTTGACGAAAATTGCACAAAAGAATCTGCAGACAAAGATAACTTTGGCATTATTTTTTTTATCTGGGACGGCATCAACAAAAAAGGATCTGTAAAAAAATCGATCTTGACATATGGTTGGTCACCCTCTGCCCTTCCTTCAAACCTGAGACTAAAGCCGTCTAAATCTTCAATGGCCAATTGTCCCCCTATATTTAACCCCAAAGGTTTGCTCTGGGTAATATTTCCCTTAAGACCGGCCTTAAATTTATTATCGTAACCAATTTCTTGAACAAAAAAACTGCCCTTTGAATTCCCATTTTTAAAGGGAAAATCAAGGGGAACTATGGCATTGATGCCGGTTGCTGTTATCTTTGATTTCGGGATTTCAATTTTTCCGTTTTTTATACGGGCATCCAATTGAACCAGGGGGAAAAATTGTTTTGTGAAACCTGCTTTTCCCTTCAGGCTTACGGCCTCAATTGATGCCCGGTCAGGATTTGCTGCCAATTTTATCCGGGACAAATCTGATTGAATATCAAAATCGAATCCCTTTCCCTTCTCTGAAAAATCCCCTTTAATCCCTGATTTTAATAAAATATTTTCAACAAAAAGTGTCTCTTTTCCTTGGGTTGCCCTAAAATTTTTACAATTAAATAAAAAATCTCCGGTCTGGTGGGCCAGGTTCCCTTTTAATTTAAATAAAAAATTTGGCTGTTTAAAATTCATCCTATTGGATCTGTGGACCAGTATTATTTCATTCACTTGCCTGTTCTTCAGGGTAAGGTCAAAGGACGGGGGAGAATCTTCTTTTCTAAACAATTTAAGATCAAAGACCAGTCCCATGGCCGGAACAAGGGAGCCGGACAAATCAAACCCACCCCTGGCAACAATTTTACCCGTTTGTAACCCCACTAGGGCTGTAAAATTTTCAATTTTTGCATTGGATTGAATTTTTCCGCCGGAAAGCCCGTCGGAAAATTCGTCTGAAAAATTGGTATAATCCAGCTTCAATTGAGACAGTGAAAATTGCCAGGTGTCCAACTTTTTTGAGATATCAATATCCACGGGGCCTGAAAACCTGATCTTGCCTGTTTCCGGTAAAATACCGGATAATAAGCCGGTTAAAACCTCCGGGTTAAAGGATCGGGCTTCAAGTTTCACAAACTCAATACCAGAATAAAAATCACCGGAAATAAGTGTTTTAACGGTTTGGCCAAAGGGATGGAAACGGGCGTTCAACACAGCCTTATTCTTTTGGATATCCAGGGAAGCCAAAAGATCAAAGGGCACTAAAATTTTATGATCCGGGGTTGTAATAGACAAATTCGATTTCCTTAACACCACCTGTTTGGGTATAAAGCCGGGAAAGGAATCCGCCTTAAAATGATTGGGATCACCAGTATCCTTTGGGGCGTCCTTAATTTTGCGTGGAAAGGTTTCCCCGTTGAAAAGCAATTGGTTATCTGCATCAACCCGGGCATGAATCTTCAGTCCGGAAATTATTAATTTTTCAAGCTGAAAATTCTTTAAATCTTTAAAGTTATATTGAAGCTCCACAAAATCTGCAGACAGGTCCTGACCCATATTAACGTGGGTCACAAGGGTATGACGTATTCCAATTTTTTCTATCTTGAATTCCAGGTCGGAAACGACAAAACCCTGTGGCAGCTTCGGCGCCAGATGCTTTTGAATTATGGTTTCGACAAGGGTCGGCAAGGCTATAAACAATGCCTGCAAAACCACCACCAGGATCAATACCGATAAACCTAGGTATCTTATTAAGGATTTAAATTGCATTTTTAATCTGAATGGTTAAAAACAGATCCCCCTTTTTATGGTCGGGAATGGTTCTTCCCATGCCGACAAGTCGCAGACGTGTCCCTTTTTTAACACCTGGCGGAACAGTGACCTTATACAAGGGTTTATAAAACCCCCAGGGAATGCTGACCATTTTTTTGGTACCTGTCAACGCTTCCAAAGAAGAAACTTCCATCTGACCGTAAAGATCAGGGCCAATGTCCATGGATTTGGTCACAATGACCTGGAGTTTGGGCGTATATTTTTTTTGGATAAGTTTATTGAGTCTCACATGGTGAGAGGGTTTAGGCAATTTCTGATTTAGTTTCACCAGGACAATGCCGGCAATAAATCCACCTATATGGGCCCACCATGCAATGCCTGCTCCGGATTCACTGCCCGTGGCATTTAAAAACTGCATGAAAAACCAGAATCCAAGAAAAATAAAGGCCGGGATTTCGATAAGCCAGGGAATGATAATAATGGGAATTAATGTGAGAATTTTAGATCTTGGGTAGAGGAGAAAATATGCCCCCATGACGCCGGCAATGGCCCCGCTTGCCCCAATGGTCGGCACAAGGGATGTAGGATTTAAAAGAAAATGAAAAACACCTGAAATCAAACCTGAAAGAATATAAAACAAAAAAAACCGGACAGACCCGAAATGGGCTTCAATATTGTCCCCAAAAATATATAAAAACCACATATTTCCCAGAAAATGCCAGAAACCACCGTGGAAAAACATATATGAAAACCAGGAAAAAATATGGTTTGACAGGGAAAAATGCCGGGACATATCCCAGACCGTATATTTCCCTGGTACCAGCCCATAGAGATAAAAAACAGCCCCATTGTCCAAACCCAATCCAAGTTGAAATAAAAAAACCAAAAGGGTGATCCCCATAATACCATAGCAGGCAATTGGAAAGCTTTTTGTGGGTTGGTTGTCCCTAATGGGAATCATTTGATAACCTTAAGCCTGTAATGGGTTTCAAGATATTGTTTCAATGATTTTACAATCTCCATCACCCCATCTTCAATGGTAAATCCCATTGTATCCCTTCCCAGGCTTAATTGGGTAAAAAGTGCTTCATTCCCTGAATCCAGTCCAATCCTCAATTTTAAATAATCCAGCCATCCAAAATAGAGATATTGAATCTTTGCCCTGGGAAGCCTGGCAATAAATATTTTTGTTTTAAGGGAAAGTTCTCCTTCAATCAGCTCAATGGCCTGTTCCTTTATTTTTGGAAATTCAACTTTAAACGGTTCTGCCGGAACAAGGGATTTTATCTTTTCTTCTTCTGTTGAATCCAAAAACATCATATAAAACACTGCTTCAAGAATGGATTTCACATCATAATATATTCCCGGGTCATGACTGGCCCGGGGCCCTGCAACATTTAAGATTTCAATCTGGTTTTCCATGATAAAAGACTGCAATATAATGGCGGCTTCAAAGGGATCATTATCGGCAAGGTCAATATGGCAGTTGGGCCTTGCCGCTTCCCTTGCAAAGGCCCTGGTTAAAGCAGATCCGCCTGTGAGCCTACCCCTTGACAGGA
>DAOWDR010000030.1 GCA_030638935.1 Desulfobacteraceae bacterium
AAATTTCCGTTTCCCAATCAAAATTTCTTTGTTTCCCGAGGACAATATCAAATCGAACAATACCACTACAATCTCTTTGTGGGCATAAATACCGACATTCTCCGTTTGAACCGTTAGCAACACCCTGTCCCTCTTGGATTTCTGCCTTAACTTAAGCCAGGTCTCCCACCAGGAGATATCCGGCACATATTCTTCAGAATAAAAGTCAAGATATTGGTGATAACTGCCGGTTTCAATGGACCGGACCCAGCCGTCCAATATCTTGCGGACCTGTTTTTCCCGACCTGCCAGTATTTTGGAATCTGTTGTGACAATTTTTTCAACAATAATCAATGGGGTGGAATCCAACTGAATATAATCAGAAAGAGAAAGAATGTTATCATTCTCAAGGGCAATACACCCATTGGAATCCATGGGTTTCAACGCTTTATCCGTACCGTGAATCCAGATGGCAGACCCTTCTTTGCCCAGACGCAGGTCATAAAAATTTGGATAATCCGAGGGAAAGGCTTTTTTCCCGTATACGGGTGTCAGATACCGATCTTCATATTCATCAATTAAAAAATACACACCTTCAGGGGTTTTTTTGTCACCTGCTTTTTTTTTTGCCCCAAATGTTTCGCCGGTTGAACAAGAGGCTGAAAATGCCAAATTAAGTTTTTTATTTTCCGAGGAATAAACATAAAGTGTCTGGCTTTGTTTTTCCACAAGGATGGCATTTTCATTTTCTGGCAGACTGATAATTGCATCGGGCAGGGTACTGCCGACAACTGGACTGCGGAACAGTATCAGAACAGCAAAAAGCATATAAATAGCAAAAGAATTTTTGAACATTTTTATTTTCATTTATTAGGTTTTACCCTTCCGATTTATTCAATTTGATTTAGTCAGTGTGGGCCCTTACATTTATCTTAAGATGGTGATACGCTTTTTCAGATGCTTTTCTACCGCTTGAAGTGCGGAGAACAAGCCCTATCTTTAACAAAAATGGTTCCACAACATCAACAAGCGTATCGGTTTCTTCCTGCAGGGTGGCCGAAATGGCCTCAATACCCACAGGACCTCCTTTATAAAAATCAATAATGGTTATCAGATAATTTCTGTCAAGGGGGGTAAGTCCCAGGCTATCAATTCCCTCAAGCCTAAGTGCGGACCCCACGCTTGCTTGTGTTACCTCTCCATTGGATTTTACCTGGGAATAATCCCTTACACGTTTTAAAAGACGATTGGCAACCCGGGGGGTTCCCCTGGATCGTTTGGCAAGCTCCAGTGCACCCTTGTCTGAAATAGAGGTCTGAAGAATTTTTGCAGACCGTTTGATGATTACCACCAAGTCTTCAATGGAATAAAAATCAAGGGTACGGAATATACCAAAACGATCCCGTAAAGGAGCTGACAGCAGGCCCACTCTTGTGGTGGCACCCACCAGGACAAATTTTTTGAGCCGGTACCTATGGCTTCTGGCATGAATTCCCTTATCAAAAATAAAATCCACGGCAAAATCCTCCATTGCCGGATACAAGAATTCTTCCACCACCTTTGGTATCCTGTGGATTTCATCAATAAAAAGAATCTCTCCCTCTCCCATGTGTGTCAGGATACCAACCAGATCCCCCCCCTTTTCCAGGGTTGGGCCCGAGGTAATGGTCAACTCTTTTCCCATTTCGTTGGCAATAATATGGGAAACCGTTGTCTTGCCAAGGCCCGGCGGCCCGTGTAACAATATATGATCCAAGGATTCATTTCTAATTTTAGCAGCCTGAATCGCTATTTTCAGAGTTTCAACCGCATCTTTCTGCCCCACATACTCCTCAAAGCATTTGGGGCGAAGGGATACAATCTCGGTTATCTGGTCTTCCTGGGTCTGGTTAGGGGTCACTACCCCTTTTTTGTCCGAAGAAAAAGAGAGGATATCATTGCTCATATTTTACCGAACCTCCTGATAGATTTCATCAAACAGGGCTTCTGCATTTTCAATGGCTGGATTGCGATCAAAGGCCTCTTTTATCATTCGCTTGGCCGAGGCCGCAGAATGCCCGAGTTGATCAACCAGAACATCTTCAACCTGCTGGGAAATTTCTCTAAGGCTTTTATCTGGGGAAGCTGAAGCTTCAGTGGAAATTTTGCTTTCCCCATCGACAAAAGCCACAACCTTTCCATGGAGAGTGGCTATGATTTTTTCCGCAGTTCTTTTTCCAATACCGGACAATTGGGAAAGAAAAGAGACGTCTTTTTCCTCAATGGCCCTGGCGACCTCACCTACCGGTCGGGTCAAGGCCTTCACAGCCTTCATGGGCCCCACGGCAGCAACGGAAATAAATAATTGGAAAAACTGCTTATCCTCCGGAGTACCAAAGCCTATCAGCACTGGTTTGGGCTGTCTTTCCGTTACATGATAATAAATATACAGAGAAACAACCCCGTCATCCGAGGATTGAGACTTCACCTGGTCAAGGGTGATGGGATTCAATAAAATTTCATATCCAATAGACCCTGCCAGCAATAATATACCGTCTGCTTCGTGTTGGATGATGCGCCCTTCAAGATATCCTATCATAATACCCTTCCATACCTATAATACCCTGCCAATGCAAGGCCCAGTGCATCTGATGCATGAAACGGACGAATGGGTTCCCCATGTTTCAGCAGGTTTCGGACAGATTTTTCCATCTGAAACTTATCTGCACTCCCGCTTCCGGTAATTATTTTTTTTACTTCACGTACCGATATTTCTTCCACTCTGGCTCCGGCCCTGAAGGCCGCCACCAGCAAAACACCTGAGACTTTGCCTAACATAATACCCGATCCAGGGTATTTTTCAAGGGAGTAAATATCCTCGATCACCACAAGATCAGGTTTTTGCTCACTAAGAAAATCTTCTATTTTTGAATAAATAAGATTAAGTCTGGAGGGAGTAGATGCTTTTGAATCGGTGGCTATACTGCCAAAGGAATAACCGCTGATATCCCTACAGTCGCCTTCAATGACCCCTATACCTGTTCCAGCCAATCCCGGGTCAATGCCAACAATTTTAACCATAGCACCCATGCATCATAACAGCCAAAAATCAATTCAGGCTTTTCAGTTTTGTCCGGGCATACTTAGCTTCATTGGAATCAGGATGCCGCTTTATTAGCTCTTTTAAAATCAACCTTGCATTTGCAGTTTCGCCAAGTTCAGCAAAGGAATATCCCTGTTTTAATCTGGCTGCGGCCGTCTTATTCGAGTCTGGATAATTCTCAAGTACTTTCTGATATTCCAGAATGGCTTTTTCATACCATTTTTCAGCATAATAACTGTCAGCAATCCAGAACCTGGCATTATCCGCATTTTTTGAATCAGGATATTTAGTAATAAAATTTTCAAACTGAATCCGTGCGTTTTCCTTATCCCCATCATCAAATGTTTTTTTTGCAAGGGCATAGGATTCCTGCTCAGAACCCATTTCAGGATTGACCAGGGGCTTGTTATCTGTATCAACCAGCTTGACATCCGCAGGTTCAAACCCCATATATTTTTCAAGACTGATAACTTTTTCATAATTACGGGAAATGGCATTATCCAACCGTTCCAGCCTTTTTTCCAGCTCTTCCTTGTGGGCCTGACTATTGGTTCCAAAATTATGATTTATCTCTTCTATCAACCCTTCAACCTGTTGAAATTGCAATTTTATCTGTTGAATTTCATCTTTGACTTCAGCGTAATTTTCACGGCTGACCTTTGAAGAATCATCTAATTTTAGCTGAAAACTTTCCAGATTTGCCTGAACCTGAGATTTTTCACTGGATCTTTCTTTCCGGGCAGAAGCCTGCCAAGTATTTTCTTTCTCAAGGGTAGCTAATCTGTTTTCCAACAATTGGTATTGCTCCGGTGTTACGCATCCTGAAACAAGGATCATTCCCAGCATACACAAAAGAAATTTTTTCATTTCCAAACTCCACCCCGATCTACAAGATTAAATGTCCGGGCAACCGAACACTGGTTCGCTTATGCCCGGACAAGATCATCTTTATACCAAACTATTTAATAACAAACTGTGCACGTCTGTTCTTTCTGAATGCCTCTTCGCTGGTTCCTGAATCAAGGGGTTTCTCTTCACCAAAGCTGACGATAGTCAAACGAGACTCTGAAATACCCAGGTTTAAAAGATAATTTTTTGCAGCAATTGCCCGGCGTTCGCCAAGGGCAATATTGTAGTCGGTTGTTCCGCGCTCATCACAATGACCTTCAATGGTAGCCGAAACTACTGAATTAGCGCTGAGCCATTCGGCTTTTTCTTTTAAAAGCATTTTAGCCATGGAACTCAACTGTGCGCTGTCAAAATCAAAATGGATATTCTGATTGCTAAACCGATTTTTGGCTGCAAGTAATTTTGCTTCTTTCAACGCCTGTTCTTTGACCATCTGATCCTGCAGTTCCGCAGCTTTGATCCGTTCCTGTTCTGCAAGCGCTTCTGCCTTGGCCTTTGCCTCAGCTACCGCCGTTGCCTGGTCTTCTATGGTAGTCGGCTCGGACACAATCGTTTTCTTTGCACAGGAAACAGTCATAAAAAGCCCTGCCACAAGCATAGCCACCATAAGATTAATCCATAATTTCTTGTTCATCACGCCTCCTTTGTCTTCTTTTCATAAAATTTTTAACACTACCCTTTAAATATACATCAATTTTCAAAACTGGTTGATCTGGACCAACAGGGCTGGCTCTGTTTACCTGCCAAGGTTAAAAGACGCCGTTGGTCCGTTCCAGCTGAGGTCATCACAAAAAGCCTTGACACCCCTCCTTCCCGGGTGGATGTAAAAACGATCAAACCACCGTCCGGAGACCAGGAAGGGTCTTCATTGTCCCTTTGATTCATTGTCAACTGAACCGGCATTCCCGGGCCGGAATCAAGATTGAGAACAAATATATTAATCTTGTTTTTCTCAATGCCCACATACGCAATTTTTTTACCGTCGGGCGACCATGCCGGTGAGGTGTTATAGCGCCCCTTGAATGTGATCCTTTTCACATCACCTGCATCCAAATCTTTTATATAAATCTGGGGATTTCCCCCTCTATTGGATGTAAAAGCAATTTTCTTCCCATCCGGTGAAAACTTTGGAGAAACATTTACCCCCCAACTCTTGGTTATCCTTTTAGTAACTTCTCCCTTTTTGGTCAACAAATATATTTCCTGATTCCCAGAAAAACTTAATGCCGCAGCAAGTTTCAGCTGTCCGGGCATCCAATCCGGAGAAAGGTTAGATCCTTTATGGTTAACAATGGCCCCGCGTTTTTCTTTTAAATTTTTAATGTAGATATCAGGTTTGCCCTTGGCATAGGACACATAGGCCAGCCACTGCCCGTCAAAAGACCAGCTAGGTGAAAGTGATATGCTTTTATGATGGGTAACCTGTTTTGGATTATGTCCATCAAATTCGCAGGTAAAAATTTCCTTATTACCCTTTACCGTTGAAACAAAGGAAATTTTACTGTTAAAGACTCCCCAATTGCCTGTCAGTTTATGGGAAATCTCGCTGCAAAAAAGGTGAATCATCCGTCTTATCTGGGAACTTGCCCCGGTATAAATTTTCCCCACCAGAAGCTTTGAATTAAATGTATCAAACAATCTAAGCTTTAGGGTGACCTGATTCTCTTTTTCCTCTATTCCGCCGGTGATCAGAAGATCAGCACCAATTGCGGTCCAGTCCTTAAAATTAATCTGCCCCAATTGTATGCCTGTCTGTGCCGGTTTAGATAAAAATGCAGCAGGATTTAACACCTTGAGATACCCTGTAAAATCAAGGGAATCCTTTAAAATTTGTTCTGCCTTTATTCCGCCATTGACCTCGGCATCATGACCGTTAAACGCCTTGAACACTGTTATGGCAATGGGGGTCTTGTTTAGAAACGGATTGCTGATATTTATATAATCATATTCCTTGGCCTGGGCTGGGAGGACAAAAAAAAGGATGAACATCACTGCCAGACAACCAGGAAATATCCAATGCCAAAATTGTTGATAACTGCCATACCCCCCATATAATTTATTCAGCCTGATCTGATTCATTTTATTTTAATCCTCTTGGTGTAAAAATCACCACAACATCATAGGAATTCATCCCCTTGGGCAACTGTGGTAATGGATTTGCTCTTTTAATTGCCTTTTTGGCTGATTCATCCAGATATCGATTGCCTGATTTGGTTTCATAGGAAACATCCCGTATCTCCCCGGTTTTTAAAATCTTAATCATAACCCTGACCTCAAGGCGCTGGTCCATCCCTGCCAACATATCATTGAAAACCCAGTTTTGTTCTATGGCAGATTGTAAAACCATTTTATACAGATCAAGGGGTGAATATCCTTGTTTTCCCAATCCCGTACCGGTTCCTGTGCCAGGGCCTATTTCCTGACTCCTATTGGTATTGTTCCCCTTGGCATCAATGGATGTCTGAATCCTGCTTAGTGCCTCTGAAATCTGTTTTTGATTCTGCTTTTCTATCTTTTTGGCCAGTTTTTCCCTGGCTTTTTTTAATGCCTCTTTCGGGTCAACTTTAGGCTTGGGCTTCAAACGTTGGGCCGGTTTTAAGAGGGGAGGTATTTCTTTTTTTTTCTTGACCGTCATTAACTCTTTTAAATTTTTAGGTTTTGTTTTCAGGCTGACCTCAGGTTTTAGCGTAGCAACAGGCTCAGAAATTGCTTTAACCGGGTCTGCAATTGTTTTCTTGGATAAATCCAGAGGAACCTTATTTGGCTCAACAGATTCCAAAGGGACTTCTTCTTTCAACCCGGGCAAGGGATCTGACTCGCCTTGTCCTGCGGCAGGGCCCGGAACAAATGAAACCAGGTCCACCCGGAGTGCCCGTGGTTGAGGTTTCGACAAGTCAAAATTGTACATCAATAAAATCCCCGCAAAAAACAATCCATGCACAAACAAAGATATGCAGCAAACTGCAATAAAATTTTTCCTGCTCTGACCGGCACCGGCAGTAAGAAAAATATTTTTATTTCTTAAATGAAATCGATTAAGCATGCCAACAGCTCAGGAGGCCTCTTCCTCTTCGGGAAGTGTGATCATTCCGAGACTGTCAATTCCAGCCTTCTTAATTTGTGAAATCACGTTGACAACAATACCATAGGGCACCTTTTTGTCAGCTTTCAGATAAACGCTTTTTTTATCAAAATTTTCCAAAACCGCATCCAGCTTCTGGGTTAAAAATGCCACGCTGACTTCAAGGTCATTAATGTAAACCTTTGAATCATTATCTATGGATATGATCAATTGCTCTTCATTTGACGGCAGGGCCTCGGAAGTTGCCGTGGGCAGGTTCACATCCACTCCCTGAACCAGCATGGGAGTAGTTACCATAAAAATTATCAACAGCACCAGCATGACATCCACAAAGGGTGTCACATTAATCTCAGACATCAGCTGATCATTACCTGATCCTAAGTGCATTATGCCTCCATCTGTTTTTGAATATCTTTTTCAATGATGTTTAAAAGATCGGAAGAAAAGCTTTGAAGTTCTGAATCCAACACCCTGATCCGGTCTGTAAAATAATTATAGGCAATAACCGAAGGGATTGCCACGGCAAGGCCGGCAGCAGTTGCAATCAGAGCCTCTGAAATTCCGGGAGCAACGACGGCAAGGCTTGCAGAACCGCTTATTCCAATCCCGTGAAATGTATTCATTATCCCCCATACCGTACCAAAAAGTCCGATAAAAGGAGCCGTGTTTCCCGCAGTAGCCAAAAAGGGAACAAGCTGGGTCAGTCGTCTGATTTCTACGCTGATGGAGCGTCGCAGGGTTCGTTTCACACTTCCCATTACCTGGAAATAGGAAGTTTCAGCTCTCAGGGTGTTTTTTCCCTCTTTTTTGTCAGACCGGGCCATTTCCATATAAGCGGTTATAAAAATTCTGGCCATTGGGCTGGACCTTAATGCCTTGGCTTTTGTAAACGCATCGGCCAGGGTCCTGCACTGCCAGAAAATATCTGTAAAATCAGCGGATTCCCTGTATGCCTTTCTAATATATTTAAATTTAATGAACATGATTGCCCAGGATATAATTGAAAAGAACAAAAGTATGAGCATGACAAATTTTACCACCGGTCCTGCATCATTCAACATGTAAAGCAATCCAATAGATTCCGCAGCCATAGACCCTCTCTTAAAAATTCATTTTTATCAC
>DAOWDR010000510.1 GCA_030638935.1 Desulfobacteraceae bacterium
AGAGCCCATGGTCATTATCTGGGCAAGGGTGGTGATTTGAATAAAATGATCGCAGAAATCCATGGGAAAGTGACGGGATGTTCCGCCGGAAAAGGTGGCTCAATGCATCTGATTGATCAGGATGCGGGGTTTATGGGAAGTACTGCTATCGTTGGTGGAACGATCCCTGTGGGTGTGGGGTTAGGATTGTCTATTGCTTTAAAAGGAACAGATCAGGTTAGTTGTGTGTTCCTGGGCGATGGTGCATCGGAAGAAGGGGTGTTTTATGAATCATTGAATTTTGCAGCCTTAAAAAATCTTCCTGTACTGTTCATATGTGAAAATAATTTATATTCAGTATACTCATCTTTGAAAATACGCCAGCCATCCGGACGAAAAATATCTGATCTGGCCGAAGCGATTGGTGTCCAAAGTCAGTATGGAAATGGAAATGATGCCATTGATATATTCCTGCAGGTTGATGCTGCCGTTAAAGAAATTCGGGATGGAAAAGGTCCGAGATTTATAGAGTTTTCTACATATAGATGGCGTGAGCATTGTGGGCCCAATTTTGACAACGATATCGGATACCGAAGCCAGGATGAATTTCATGCATGGAAAGAGAAAGATCCATGTGTCTTGCTGGAGCAATCCCTGATAAATGAAAAAATTATTGATAAAAAAGGTTTGGAAAAAATAGAACATTCAATCATGGTTGAAGTCGAGAAAGCATTTGAATCAGCAAAAAAGGCAAATTTCCCAGATTCTAAAGCACTCTACCAAGGGTTATTTAAGCAAGCAGGACAAAAAATATGACCCGGTTAATAAATTTTTCCAAGGCCATTAATGAAGCCCTTGAACAAGCCATGACAATTGATGATTCTGTCATCTGTTACGGGTTGGGTGTTGATGACCCCAAGGGTATATTTGGAACTACCTTGGGGTTAAAGGAAAAATTTGGAGGCCAGCGCGTATTTGACATGCCAACATCGGAAAATGCCATGACAGGCATCGCCATCGGTGCTTCATTAAATGGGATTAGGCCTGTAATGACCCATCAGCGGCTCGATTTCTTTCTCCTGGCCATGGATCAGTTGGTGAACAATGCTGCAAAATGGCATTATATGTTTGGCAGCAAGGCCTGCGTTCCTATTACCATCCGATTGATCCTTGGCAGGGGCTGGGGTCAGGGTCCGACCCATTCACAAAATCTCCAGGCTTGGTTTGCCCATATTCCGGGACTCAAAGTGGTCATGCCGACCACTGCAAGGGATGCCAAGGGATTATTGCTGGAAAGTATATTTGATGACAACCCAGTACTATTTCTTGAACATAGGTGGCTTTATAACCTTGAAAGTGATGTTCCAGAAGACGTATTCTATCTTCCTTTGGGGGTTGCCGCCTGTTTGAAAGAAGGGTGCGACATTTCTATTATTTCCTGCTCTTATATGACCGTCGAAGCATTGAAGGCTGTTAAAACCCTTGAAAAAAATGGTATTTCCTGTGATCTTCTCGATTTGAGAACCATAAGCCCATTGGATGATGAAGCCATTTTCTCTTCGGTAAGAAAAACAGGAAGGGTGTTGGTGTTGGACACAGGAGCGAGTCAGGGATCCTTTGCCGGGGAAATTATTGCCCGGATATCCATGGCCTGCTATGGTTCTCTTAAACAAGCGCCTCAACGGTTGGCCTTGCCGAATTTTCCAACCCCAACTAGTTTTTCTTTGACCAAGGCCTATTATAAACGAAGCAATGATATTATCTCCATCGTGGGTGAAATTATGGGAAAGAAGATATTTTTGGAGAAAAACATCCGGGGATCTCTCCATGACGTTCCCGGAGAATGGTTTAAGGGGCCTTTTTGATCTGGCTGTTAAAGTTGTTACTCTAGTATTTTGTAAAAAAATATAATTCACAAGGAGAACCGAATGATCGTTCCAACACTGGCAAGGTTATTGATCCGGGAACATCGCTTTAATCCAATACATGGTAAAGTATTGATTCTTGGAAGACAGACAATTGCTATGTCGCCTGAAAATCTCATTGAATTATTACAACAAGAGGGGGTCTCAATCTCCGAGGAGCAATTGAATAAACTAAAAACAAGTTTAGACCAAAAAACACGATATGGGAAAGGATATAGAAACGTTAGTGATGAGGCGTTCTTTGATTTGTTTGGGATAGATGAAATCCACATCATGGACGTAAGTGAATATGAGGAGGCTGATATCATTCATGATCTCAACAATCCAATCCCAGAGTCATTGGAAAATCAATTTGATTTTATAATTGATGGCGGGACTTTTGATCACTTGGTCGATGTTCGAACCGCTTTTC
>DAOWDR010000564.1 GCA_030638935.1 Desulfobacteraceae bacterium
ATATGGAAGAGGCAGAGAAAACAAAACTGGCATTGGAACTCCACGACCGGGTGGGCCAGAATCTGACAGCATTGAATATCAACCTGTCCATCATAAAAAATCTCTTGTCACATAAGTCAACGGGCAGGGTTGGTGACAGATTATCCGACTCCATGGCCCTGACAGAGGATATTTTCAAGCAGGTAAGGGATGTGATGGTTGATTTAAGGCCTGAAGCCCTGGATGACTATGGACTCTTTGCCGCCCTGGGTATGTATTGTGAAAAATTTGAAACCCGGTACAATATCAGAACACAGATCAAGGGCTGCGAATTCACCCACAGGCTTGAATCTAAAATGGAAACAGCCCTTTTCCGCATAGTCCAGGAAGCCATGACCAATGCGGCCAGGCATGCCAGGGCAAATAAAATTGCTCTTATATTTGAAAGCACGGACACATACGATCGGCTGACCATTAAAGATGACGGCACAGGCTTTGACCCGGCCCGATTGAACCGTGCAAGCCTGGACACAGGGTGGGGATTGACGATTATGGAGGAAAGGGCATCTGCCATTGGGATGGATTTTCGGGTTGAATCAGGGCAAAGCCATGGAACAAAAGTAATCATGGGAAAAAAAAGGGGGGCACATGACGATTAAACTTTTTATTGTCGATGACCACGGGGTAGTCAGGGACGGTATTTTTGCCCTTTTTAAAACCCAGACAGACATCAATATTGTCGGATGTGCAGACAACGGGCGAAGGGCTGTTGAAGAGGTGTTTAAATTATCCCCTGATATCGTACTCATGGATATTGCCATGCCGGAACTCAACGGTATTCAGGCCACCGAACAGATCATGGAGACCTGCCCCCAAACCCGGGTAATCATTCTATCCATGCACGCCAGTAAAGAACATATTTCCAGCAGTCTGAAAGCCGGAGCCAGGGGATATCTGCTCAAGGAATCCGTGGGAAAAGAGGTTATCCAGGCTGTCAGAAGTGTTTACGCAGGAAACCGGTATTTGAGTCAATCCATATCAAATAAGGTTTTTGACCAATATGCACAGCAGCAGACCACCCAAAATCCCATTGATCTGCTCAGCACACGTGAAAAGGAGATCCTCCAGATGGTGGTGGAAGGAAACTCCAGTACACAAATTGCAAAAATCCTCTGTCTTTCTCCCAATACCATTGATACATATCGCAGCAGGCTGATGCAAAAACTTTCAATAAAAGATATTCCAAGTCTGGTCAAATTTGCCATCAGGCACGGGGTGACCACAACAGACTAGATCCCAACCTTACCGTGATTGTGAAGATTCGCCACACAAAAAGTCATACTTTCGCTACATACATCACCTTTGTAAATAATGTATTATTGAAAAAAAGATTATAGTGGAGAAGGGCATCCCATGAAAATTTCCATAAAACTCAGTTCAGGCTTTTTAGTGACCATCCTGCTTATGGTCACTCTGTCCCTGTATTCCATTCAAAAGAGCCGGCAGTCTCTGTACCGGTCCGTTGGTAACTCTTCCATATTTCTTGCCCAGGAAATTCTCAATGGGGTGGACCGTGCCATCTATCTTCAAATTGTTATGCTCCAGACCCACATGGAGCACTCCATGTTTCAAAAAATAATTGCAGATTCAAATAAAGCCTTTGAAAAAGTTGACAATGCCGGATCCATTGATCCAAAAGACAGGTGGATACCTTTCCCTGAAAAAAATATTTCCATTGAATTGTCCCGGGCTCTTCAAAGAGAATTTATTGATTTTTATGAAAAAAAATACGGGCACAAGATTTTTGGAGAAATTATTGCAACCAACAAATACGGTGCCCTTGTTGCCCATACCAATAGGACAAATACATACCGGATGGATGGCGAAACCTGGTGGCAAAAAGCCAAAGAAGAAGGCCTTTATATAGGAGATATTAAATATGATGAAAATATTGATTTATACGGTATTGAAATCGGAATCAGGATGCAGGACGCCCGGGACAATTTCATGGGAGTACTCAAGACTTTTTTAGTGATAAAAGGAATTGTCAGGGGTAAAGAGGTTGATATAAAAAAATATGAGACCACCCGGATTCAATTGTTCACAAGCAGGGGAAACCGTATCTATGGTACAGGAAAGGTTACTATCCTGGAAAATTTGTCTGAAACACCGATATTTAAAAAAATAACAGGCCCTGATGGTTTTTTCATTGATGGGACCGGAAACCAAAAAAGGCTTTATTCCCATGTTCGATCCCGGGGAAGCGGAGAATTTAAGGGACTGGGCTGGATTCTTGTAATGGGCCATGATGCCAAAGAAGTGTTCGCCCCTGTTGTAAAATTAAGAAATACCCTTATTGCTGCCAGTTTGATTTTGGTCACCCTGGGAACCTTTGTGTTCATATTTTTAATCCGTTCTATTTTACAACCCTTAAAACTTATGACCCGCAGCGCAAAAATTATAGGCAGAGGAGACCTTGACCACAGGATAAAGGTGACAACCAAAGATGAAATCGCCCTCCTTGCCGCTGAATTTAATAGGATGCTGGATAAACGTTTGAAGGCGGAAAAAAAACTGCAGGAATATAAAGATCATCTTGAGCAATTGGTGAATAAGCGGACCCGTTCCCTGGAAAAGACAAATATAAAATTGGCCGGGGAAATTAAAGAGCGCAAAAAAAAACAAAAAAAAGTTCTTCATCTGAATGCAGTATTAAAGGCATTGAGAAATATAAACCGGCTGATAATATTGGAATCGGATCAGGATATATTGATTCAAAGAGCATGTGATATTCTCATTGAAAACAGGGGCTATAACAGTGCGTGGATTGCCCTGTTCGATGAAAACAGCAACCTTGTTACCGCCGCTCAATCTGGCCTGGATGAAAAATTTCTGGCCTTGAGGGCGTTCCTTGAGGCCGGAGAGGGAATCATATGCGATCAAAGAGTGATGGAAAACCCCGGAATCGGGATAATTCAAGACCCCTCTTCAACCTGTTTGTCCTGTCCTTTGGCCGGTATATACAGGGAGTCGGGTCAAAAATTGTCCGGGATGCGCACCCGGCTGAAAAGCGGAAAAAGTATTTTCGGGATGCTAGCGGTTTCCATGTCCCAGGATCTTGCCCGGGATATGGAAGAGCAGTCCCTTTTTCTTGAAATTGCCAACGATATTGCCTTTGCCCTGAAAAATTCTGAAATTGAAAAAAAGCGTGCCCGTTCCAAGGCAGAGCTTGGCAGGAGTGAAAAAAGATTCCGCTCCCTGTTTGAAGACTCAAAAGATGCCATCTATATCAGTCGGGAAAATGGTAAATTCATTGATG
>DAOWDR010000445.1 GCA_030638935.1 Desulfobacteraceae bacterium
ATACACAAATCTCTTTTGTTTGCAGCCCCTGCTTGACCAAATCGGCAACCTTAACTTCCATGGGGGTTAAATTATTGTATTTTAAAAAAAGCGTTTCAGATACCGGTGACATGAGCTGGTCAATAGAGGTTTTTATAATATTGACGGGCATCAGGATTTCATCACCGGGTTTTTGTTTTTCAATTTCATCCAGGTAGGGAATAATATACTTTTTAATATTTAAAAAGGTATTTTCTTCAATGGCTCTTTTCTCTGCATTCCTGTGATCCAGCATGGAATTCAGGGCAAGATTCGCCTGTTCCAGGTATTTACTTTTTTTGATAACTTGTTTTTCTGTTTGTTTCCTACGGATAATCTCATTGGTAAGACTTGAGGTTTTCTCTTCAACCATGGTTTCAAGCTGAATCTCGATGTGTTTGTTTTTCGTTATGTCCGTGGAAATATGCAGACGAACAAGCCTGTTATCAGTCCAATCTATACAAAGGTCCCGGCATTGATACCATTTTTTATCTCTGGTGCTCTGATGCTCCCAGACAATGATGTCCTTTGATTTTTTCCCAAGCAGATTTTCGGTCTTGCAAAAAGCACAGGGCCCCTTTTGACCTTTTTGTATATACTGCCAGCATTTTTTATTTGCAGGATCTCCAAATTTATCAACCCCGTGCTGATTGACATAAAGTAGATCATAGGTTTCAATATCTGCCACATATACGATTGATTCCAGGCCATCCATAATCTTTAAAAATTTTCTGTTTGATACTTCCAACACCTTCAAAGCTTGCTTTTTCTCGGTAATATCAATGGCATAGTGGAGAAAGATATCTTCCTCAACCGGAACCCACCAGGTATCCCATATTTTTTCAAATGCCAAAACTTCCGGATCATTTTGTGTTGCACCTGTTTTTAGTATCTCATTTGCCAGACAAAAAGAGCATAATATATCATCTTTCGGGCAGTCTGCATTATCTTTGATTCTTTTTATATGCTCTTTGGATATGTAATCACAATGACCAAAAGTATTCCAGCAATGTTCTCCAATCAAAACCCCGGCATCCGTTGCAATCTTGTTGGCTGCTAAAACTATCCGCTTTTTATTTATCAACATGGCTGGATGGGGAAGACTATCAAGGAGAAGTTCATTCAATCTTGTACTTTCCTTTAATATCTTTTCTGCTTGTTTGTGTTCAACGATCTCGGCATGCAGTTCTTCATTGGCTTTGGCAACCTGCACCGCCCGCTCTCCAACCCTAATTTCCAACTGGTCATTCTCTTTTTGCAGCGCCTTTTCTGCCAGTCTGCGTTCAAAGAATGATTGCTCTAAATCCTGAATCTTTTTTTCTAGTTCTTCGTAGGTTGGTTTTTCAGCCATATGAGATTTCTTTTATTATCTAAATTAACTAAATTTTCAGTGCGCAAAGCCCGCACGCATAGCCTGCTCCGAATAATTTACAATATATTGCGGCCCAAGACAAATTAAATAATCATGACTCTTGTATTTAATTCTTACTATCCATTTCCTAGGCCATCCCCTTTTTCCTGTAGACCCGGACCAGGGCCGTATCAATGATAAGGAACAGTACAATGGGCAAAAACAAAAAAACCAGGGTCAGGATGGAGGCCAGGGAACGGTTGGAGGAGTTGAGCAATGGGAACAGGCTACCGGTAAAGGATGAAACACTGCCGCCTCCCATGAGAAACACCAAAAAATATTCTGAAAATGCCACCAAGAACACCACACTGCCCCCGGCAATCACCGCCGGCATGAGCAAAGGAAGTTCCACCCGGAACATTATAGATAGTGTACCGGCGCCCAGATTTTTAGCGCAGATGCCATAGTCCTCTCCCATGGTCTGGAATCCTGCGACCAGGGCCCTGAACATATAGGGATAGCTGAACATGGCCAGAATAAGGACCACACCGGCCATGGTATCGGCCAGAAAAAATTTAATAAACAAAAAATGAAGGCCCATGGCAAAGGTCATGGGGGGTACCAGAGCCGGGGCCAGGAGTAAGCCCTCCAGCAATATTTTACCCGAAAAATTACTCCTGGCAAAGACTGCGGCCGGAAACAGGCACATAAAAAGGGTGGTCAGTACCGTGAGCAAAGAAAAAAGCAAAGAGGAGAACAGGGAACCTAAAATCTGCGTCCTATGCACGGCCAGGTATCCCAAGCTCCTGAAGCTGAAACTTTCCGGCAAAACATTCGGGAACCGCCAGCCCGGCGCCAGGCTGACCAGGGCCAGCACGACCACGGGCAAAACAAAGAGCAGAACCAGAACCAACAATGTTTTGGCATGTTTCATAGTTTCCTGATCCCGTTTTCCAGATGGTTTACAATTTTGGAGTAGGCTATGATGAAAAGGACGGCAAAACAGAACATGATGACTAAAATGGCCATTGCTTCGGGACGCCGGGCCAGGTCATGTTTGAAATAAAGATTGTAGACATGGATGCTCAACATGCCGGGCCGGCTCTCGCTCAAAATATATGGGATGTCAAAGGCCCCGAAACCGTAGAGGAACAAAATAATAAAGCTGGTGTTCATGGCCGGAGCCAGGCGGGGCAGAACAATGGTGAAAAAAATCCTCAGGTTGGAGGCTCCGAGCATGGCTGCAGTTTGAATCTGCCTGACATCAAATCTGATCAGCAGGGCCATGATCAGAAGCATGGCAAAGGGAGTGCCCTTGAGGGTGTAGGCCAGGATCATGCCGATTCCCCATGAATAAAGCAGGTTTGGAAATTGGTGCAAAGTTTGAATAAGCCCCAGGGAATGGGCAATTGAAGACACGATACCCGAGGGACTCCAGAAAACAAGGACAATAAAAGCCACTGAAATATGGGGAAGGATCAAAGGGATCTTGTAGACCAGGGCGGCAGATGCCAGTTGCCCGGGTAACTGCCAGACTCTATAAGCCAAGAAAGTCCCGGCTGCCACGGCAAAAAAAGCCGAGGCAGCCGCCACCCACAAAGAAAAAATAAAGGAGGCAAAAAAGGAAGGATCTGTCAGCAATTTGGCATAGGCATCCAATGCCCCGCCCCCATAGGTTAACGGGGTTAGTATACCAAAGGACTGGCAGAAAGTCAGGAACACCCCGCCGCAAAACAGGACCAGGTAGGGCAGGATCAAAGGAGCAAGCCCTAGGCAATGTTTAATTGTCCAGGACATTTTCCTTCCAGCCCTGCTCCAGAGCCTCCAGATATTGGGAGGGCATTTCCGGTACTGCTACCTGATTAAGCGTTTCTGATCCCAGGGTGGCAGGTCCAAGATCAACCTGCTGAAATTTTTTAATCTCTTCAGGGCTCAGCCGCCCAAGATCCAGGGCCGGAAAATCTCCCCACTTGTCAGGGTGATATTTGGACAACTGGGCCTCCACGGAAATGAGGAAGTCTGCTAAAACCATGGCACCAGCCTTATTAGGTCCATTAAAGGGGATGGCAGTAAAATGGGTATTGTAGATTGAGCCCTCTTCCATTACAAAGGTTCTTACACTTGCCGGATAACTGCCTTCAATGATTTTGTTCTGGGCGTGTGAGGGATGATAGGACATGGCAAAGGCCACCTCCCCCCTGGAAAAAAGTGTGTCCAGAAAAGCACTGTCCTTGGGATAGGTTCGCCCCTTCTGCCACAAAAAAGGTTCAATTTGGTTGAGCCAGTCCCAGAGCAGGGGCGCTTTTTCGGCAAAAAGGTCAGGGTCCCACGATGAATATTGTTCATGGCCGCCTGTGACCCCATAAAATATCTGTCTGATAAAGGCGGAACCCGTGAAATCCGGGGGCTGGGGATAGGTAAACAGGCCAGGGTTGGAACCTATCCACCTCTTTAAACCTGTCATGTTTTTGGGAGGTGCACTTACACCGGCAGTGTCATATTCAAAGACAAACTGAGCCCTGCCATAGGGAGCCTCATAGCCCTCCACCGGATAACCGAAGTCATGGGTCATGCTTTTGGGATCCACATACTTTTTGATGTTGGGCAGTTTTTGAGCAAAGGGGCCGAAGAGCAAGCCGGCTTCCCTGGCATTCTTAAAATTCTCCCCGTTGATCCAGAGCAGGTCGATGTTCCCGGTTTTCCTGTTGGCTGCCTTTTCGTTGAGCAGCTTATTGATAAACACCCCGGCGTCCATGGGGACCCGCACCAGATCAATATTGTATTTTTTTTTCATCTCCCCGGCCACATAGGTGTCCACCCAGGAATTGACATGGGCCCATCCCCCGAACATATACCATCTCACCTTACTGCCCCGGGCCTGCTCAACAATTTTGCCAAAGGAAATATCCAATAATGAATCATCCCTGTTCTCAGCCAGTGCCGGACCGGGCAGGATTATGGCCCAAAGAAAGATGATGGCGATGGGCACAATGCTTTTTTTTATCATGGTAACTCCTTTAAAAGGGTTTGAATTTCAATGTTACACTCTGGCCTGTCCAAAACCGGTCATCATGGCTGTAAACTATGTAGGTACGGTTTTCAATATCCACGGAATAGACAATGTAGTGACCGGCAAAACTCTTTTCTAGGATGCGGCCCGAACCCTCCCTGGCAGATGCCATGGTCAGATTCTCGGGCCGGGCCAGAATCCGGTCAGGGTTGCCCCTGATCTGAAACAAAGGGAACAGGTGTTCCGGGATAATGTTCACAGGACCTAGAAATTTTGCCACCTCCAGGGATGCTGAATTGGAATAAACCTGTTTGGGGGTATCAAATTGCTGAAGACGACTGTCAAGGAGAACCCCTATTTTGTCGGACATGGCAAAGGCCTCTTCTAAATCGTGGGTCACACTTATGGTGGGAATACCGAATTCCTGCTGGGTTTTCCGTATAAAACCGGCTGTTTCCATTTTCAGGTTCCGGTCCAGGTTGGCAAAGGGCTCGTCTAAAAGAAGGACCCCGGGATTTACTACCATGGCCCGTGCAATGGCAACCCGCTGGCTCTGCCCGGCGGACAGCTGAGCCGGGTATTGTTCTCCTTGTTCCATCAACTGAAAATAGACAAGCATCTGGTCCACTTGTTTTTGAATCTGACTTTTTCCCAGGTGCCTTGCTTTTAAGCCAAAACCGATATTGTCTCTAACCGTCATGGACGGGAAAAGAACATAGTCCTGGAACACTATAATCACCGGGTTTGCCCGGGTGGGCGGACTGGAAAAAACCACCTCTCCCCTGTCCGGCTTGTCCAGGCGGGCAATGATCTTGAGCAGGGTTGTTTTCCCCACCCCGGAGGGACCTACAATGGACACAAGTTCCTCAGGACCGACATCAAAGCTGATATCATTAAGAACATTACGGTTCCTGAACCGTTTGTCTATGTGACTGAGTTTAAGATCCATGGGATGTCTGAAAGATATTGTTTTATTTTGGCAAAGGTATCCATGTTCTGTATTGGCCTATTGGTCCTGGTATATTCATACCATGCCATGAAGCACCAGGACAAAGCTCTTAAAAGGATGGTCTTTTCCATCACCCGGGTTTTTTGAATCATGGCACCCAGGTCCATGTCCGGGCAGGCCTGACTGTGGTAGGCTGTAAGAAAAAATTTTTTCTCTTCCAAAGTCAGGATGGTATCACTCTTCCACAGGGTGGTGGTGGGTACCATGAAATGGGCAAGGTCCTGGTAGCGATATGATTCCACTGCCTTTTCCCAGTCCACCAGAAAGGCCCCTTTATCGCTGACAAGAAAGTTCCCGGAATTGACTTCAGTGTTGACCAGGCAGCGGGGTTCGTCTGCAAACAAAGCCCTGTTCTCCCGGGCCAGCAACAGGACGGTTTCATAATAGGTTTGGATAAGGTCCCGCTCTTTGGCCAGGGGATGATCGGGAAAACGGTTGAGCAACCCCTTACTTTCCCGGGCAATGTCCATCACAGGATCAGCCTGGACCACCAACCCTTTGACCAGGGGGGCGGTATGTATCCTGGCAAAGATATGGGCGGCCTTATCCAGGTCCCGCTGATAGACCAGGGCCTTGCCTGGCAGGTAGTCCATGAGCAGGGCGCCACCTCCCAGGGGTTCCTTAAGGGGATGGCAGGCAATGGGCTGGGGTGTAACTCCGGAACTGGCCAGGGCCGAAAGCACCCTGTACTCGTATTCGATCTGCTTTAATCCCAGGCCCAGTTGACTTCCTTGATTTATGCGCAAAACCTTGGGGCCGGTATCACTTTTGATAAGATAGTTGGCATTGTACTCACCGGCTGCCAGAAAGGACACTGAAAAAGCCCCCTTGATCCAGCCCGATCTTCTAAGAAATTTATTTATATCTTCCAAATTTATCATCAATTTATCATCAATTTGGCTTTCCATGGGGTTTTAACACCAGAAAATACAATTGCCCCCGGGTATTCATATGGCCTGCTGTGAACTCGGCATAGCTCCCGTTACCGCAAAAAAGATCTGCCCTGGCAGTACCCCGTATGGCACCACCTGTGTCCTGGTTCAGTACAAATAAAGAGACCTTTTCCCATTGCTCCAGGGGTTTAAGTGTATCGGGATCAGGCAGGGCCGTCTGTGCAAAACAAAGTCCCCCATTGGGAAATATCTTCCGGTCCGTTGCAATGGAGCGCAGGGGGGTAACCTCAACATTGATACTTCCGTAAGGCCCGCCTTCCTCGGTCTTAAAAAAGACAAAGCTTTCATTGTGATGGAGCACCTCATCCATACGATGGGGATTTTTTTCCAGCCATCCCCGGATGGCCTGCATGGACATATCTTCCCTGGCAATCTCATTTTTTTCAATGAGATACCGGCCCACTGACCTATAGGCATTTCCGTTGCTGCCTGCATAATGAACCCTGAGCTGCCCCCCCTGTTCAAGGTTCACCCTGCCCGACCCCTGGATTTCAAGAAAGAACCGGTCCACCCGGCTTTCCAGCCAGACCACCGGATCTGCCCGGTCCATAAATCCCGGAAGGGTGTTGATCTCTTTGCGAGAATAATAGGGGACCACCCTGCGGGTGTCTGTATTGACCCGGGCCGTAAGGCGCTTTTCGCCTTTGTATTTCTCGGAGAAAAGGGAAAGATCGATCTGCACAAGATCAGCAGGTTTGGAATAAACAGGAAAAATATGGATGGTATCGGGTTCAAGACTGCCATTGTAGGTGGGTTCATAATAACCTGTGAACAAAACCTCTCCCTTGTCATTTCCTGCACTCCTATAAACCAGAAACTCTTTTTTTATACTGGTATTCAGCTCTCCTGTAGAATAATTTTTTGCCAAAAGGACCTGGAACCTTTCCATGGAACGGATCATGTGGCCGGCATCAAATATATCATTTCCATAGGTATATTTCCGGGACAGGGGCACCCGCTTAAAATATACCAGGCTCTGGTCAATGGAACGGGTGAGACCCTCAAAGCTGCGGCTGTCGGAAAATTGTGGGTAATTGCGGGGCGATACCTTTATCAAAGGCACCTGGGGGACCTCCCCCGGTTCTTTGAAAAACCCGCATCCTGAAAGTAAAACTGAAAACCCAATGAAACCAATAACAAGAAACCTAATCATAGCAACTCTGGCAAAACCAAACTTATGCACCCACAAAGGTTTAAACCGCATCATCATGCCTCGCATTAAATAGTCGGGTGGTCCCGGAGTCAATGGAATCAAGGTCAGTGTTTTTCCTTGAAGAAACCCCAAGGCCCTCTAATTTTTTAGCAGAGGTCATAACCCGGCTTTCCATTGCCCCCACGGTCCTGTTAAAGGTTGCGGCAGTTTTTTCAATGTCACGTCCCAAACGGTTCATATTATCGGTCATGGAACTCAGCCTTTCATATAGTTCCCCGCCAAGGGATAATATCTTTTCAGAATTTTCATAACCTTTTTCCTGCTGCCAGGAATAGGATACTGTCTTTAAAAGTGCGATCAGGGTGGTGGGCGTGGCAAGGATCACCCCCTTTTGTATCCCTTTTTCAATGAGATCAGGTTTGTATGCAAGGGCTGCGGAAAAAAAACTCTCCCCCGGGATAAAAAGCACCACAAACTCCGGGGTGGGGGAAAAATGGGCGGAATATTCCTTGGAAGACAAATTGGCTATATGGGAGAGAACCTGGCGGGCATGGTCCTTCATTCGCATCTTTCTTTCCTTGTCGTCCTTTGCCTCCAGGGCGTCCAGATAAGCTATCAAGGGCACCTTTGCATCCACAATAATCTTGCGGTTCCCGGGCAGGGTTACAACCATATCCGGCCTCAGGCTCCCCTTTCCCGTTCCCTGGGTCATCTGTTCTTCAAAATCGCAATGGTCCACCATGCCTGCCAGTTCTGCAACTTTTTTCAGGGTAATTTCCCCCCACCTGCCCCTGACATGGGGCTCCCTTAGAGCCTTCACCAGGTTTCCGGTCTCCTGGTGCAGATGAGCCTGGGTCTGGGCCATTTCTCGAAGTCTTTCCCTTATGGCCCCAAATGCGTTTTCCCGGTCTTTTTCCATGAGTCCCAAATGGATTTCATATTTATCCAAAATCTTCCGTACCGGGTCAACCGTCCTTAGGATCTCCTCCCCTTTGATATCAAAATCTTTTCTGGCCTCCCTGACATATCCCTTAAAATAGGATTGGGCAAGCTCCATAAATTGACGGGTATTCTCATTTAAAGCCTGACTGGATAAATCTTTGAGCCGCCCTGAAAAAAACAAGGCCCCTGATCGGGCCAGAAAAATACTCACCAGAACTCCCAGGCCGAATCCTGCGCCAAGGCCAATTCCCAGCAAGGTAAGCGTTTCCATGGAAACCAGATTGTTTTGCAGAAATTCCATTGGTATTAAGCTATATAGGTCCCGCTTTTGCCCCCTGATTTTGATTTCAGATAAATCCCGGATATGGACATTGCCCTGTCATAGGATTTACACATGTCATAGATGGTCAGGGCTGCCACGGACACGGCTGTCATGGCTTCCATTTCCACACCGGTCCGGCCGGTCAAAGAGACCTCGGCCTCAATATCTATCTTTGACCGGGACCTGTCCGGAAAAAAATCAACCCTGACATAGGTTATATTTAAGGGATGGCACATGGGAATAAGATCCGCAGTTTTTTTGGCGGCCATGACCCCGGCAATGCGGGCGGCCGCCAGAACATTACCCTTTTTCCCCTTTTCGTCCATGATGAGTTCAAGGGTTTGGGCCTCCATGGAAATGGACCCCATGACCACGGCCACCCGTTTACTTTCTTTTTTATCCCCCACATCCACCATTCTGACCCGGCCTTCCGTGTCAAGGTGAGTAAAATCCGTCATATTCTCTTTCCTTTATTCAACAAAAAATTGTGTTTTTTCGGTTACTTCGGATTTAATCTGGTTTAAGGTATCGGTCAGGGTTTTGATCACTGTATCACGGATATCACCTGCCACCACCAAAAACATAACATCGTCCCCCACGGCCAAATCTTTTTCCTCCACTATATGGACAAGGATCTCCACAATACCGGGGGTGGCTTTCTGCTCTGCAAGAATCTGGGCCAAGCGGTCATGGTCCACTTTGATTGTAAGCCCTGTGACTGCCTCCCCTTCCCTGGAAGTTGACCGGACAACTCCGTTATGGAATAGAACCATGCCGACTTTTGAGTAATCAGGGTGTTTTTTTATCTGTTCAAACATTGACGTAATATCCATGGCAAACTCCTCTTTTTTTTCTTTAAAATTTGGGTATTTTAACCAGTAATCTGGCTGTTTCAAGGTCCTCGGGTGTATTAACATTAAACATAAATCGCATGGACGGGTCCAGCTTTTTCAATTCCGACACAGGTATTTCTTTGATTTTTTTTTTCCTGAAAAACTTTTTGATCATAAATATTTTTTTTTCAAGGTTGGTTTCTATCAGGGGAATACATTCCTTAGAATAGGCCGCTGTCAGGGGTTCCAACCCATCGTCGGTTCGGGGTATGATCACCTCGGCCCCGGATTCCCTCTGGCTGATCAAATGCCTGATCACCTGTTCATTTGCAAAGGGAACATCACAGGCAGTCACGTAGACCCAGGGGTTGGACGCATAGAACAAACCTGCATGGAGACCTGCAAGGGCGCATCTGGACGGATGGATATCGGTCACCACCATCATATCCCATCCAACAAAATCCATTGGGTCGTTGACCACAATTATGACCTCGTTAAACAATTTTGAAAAAAGAGAATGGATCCGTGTCAGGATCATATCATCCCCGACCCTGCGAAAGGTTTTTTTTTCCCCGGGAAGCCTGCTGTTTTTCCCACCAGCCAAGATCACACCTGTACAATCATATTTCATTCACACCAAACCTAAATCAAAAAGTTATTATCCCTCCCGTATTATAAGAACTTAAACTTAAAATCAAGGTATTGCTCCCTGGAAAGAAAGATGATACAGATTCTGGGGTCAGGATAATCTGTTTGTCAGACAAGGTTCTTTAACCCCTTTATGGGAGAGGCAGTCTATGAAAAAGAAAAAAACGATTCTCAATGATCAGGACTTTAAACGAATCATTACCAGAATCTCCTATGAAATAATTGAAACCCACAAAGGGGTTCAAAATTTAGGGTTAGTCGGGATTCAAACCCGGGGAGATTCCCTTGCCAAACGGCTTGCCGAACAAATCAGAATCATAGAGAAGATTGTTGTCCCAGTGGGCAGCATGGACATTAATATGTACCGGGATGACTGGACCAAAATCAGTCATCAGCCCACGGTGAGACCCTCCAAGATACCCTTTAATGTGGATGATAAAAAAATTATCCTGGTGGATGATGTATTGTATACAGGCCGCACCATCCGGGCGGCCATGGATGCACTCATGGATTTTGGCCGTCCCTCCCGCATCGAACTTGCCATCCTCGTTGACAGGGGACACAGGGAGCTGCCCATCCAGGCAGACTACAGAGGAATTTTCATAGATACAGAACCGGAAGATATGATCCATGTCCATGTCAAAGAACATGATGATGAGGACCTGGTTTACAAGGAAATTGAAAAATGAGTACACTTTTACATAAAAAAGAAACCCCGGGCGATATAAAAGTTGCCGTCATATCCGTCTCCACCACCCGTAAACTTTCCGAAGACAAAAGCGGGGCATGGATAAAAAAACAGACAAAAAAAGAGGGGCACGAGGTGGTGATCCACCAGGTGGTAACCGATGAGGTTACAGCCATACAGGAGCTTGTCCACCATGTAACAGAGAAAATCTGCCCCGATGTTGTGATCATGACCGGCGGCACCGGGATCAGCCTCAAAGATGTCACCATTGAGGCGGTTAAACCTCTGTTTGAAAAGGAATTGACTGCCTTTGGTCCCTTGTTTGCCAATTTAAGTTTTGAAGAAATCGACTCTGCCGCCATTTTATCCAGGGCCACGGCCGGCATCATAAAAAAAGCCGTTGTCTTCTGCATGCCCGGCAGCATAAAGGCCTGCAAACTGGCCTGCAACAACCTGATATTTCCAGAACTTGGACACCTGTTAAAACACATAAAGGAATAAGCATGAAACAATTTATAGCTGACTGGCAAGAAACCGACACTAAAACCAAACAGGCATTTACAGAACTGCTGGACCATTTAAACAGCCTTGATGATATTACCCTGGAATTTAACGCCCGGCCCAAGGTAAGTTATTCCCTGCGCCCAAGGCACGCAAACCAGAAGGACAGGTCTTTGTTTGCCATGGTGGATGTAATTGATGACGACCCAGAAGAAAGATGGCTTTCCGTCTGTTTTTACGGTGAAATGATCACAGACCCTGATGAATCCGGAGACCTGATTCCCGAAGGCCTTCTGGGAGAAGACGGGTATTGCTTTGACCTCTACGAATATGATGCAGGTGAAGTTGCTTATTTAAAGGATCGGTTGACCCAGGCCCACAAAAACGCAGCAGGTTAGCCCGTTGGACCGGATATCCATTTTAAATTGGATATCCATTTTAGAATCGGGGGCTCTGGTCATAGCTGCCCTGGCCCCCAAATTTTTATTTTG
>DAOWDR010000090.1 GCA_030638935.1 Desulfobacteraceae bacterium
AAGAACTGAAAAAGGTTGGCACAGTGGCGGCTAAAACAGAAAAAGAAGAAAATTCTGATCCAAAAGAACCGATGTTGAAAAATATTCTAGTGGTTGATGATGAGGTTTCAGTCAACAACAATATCAGAAAAATTCTCGGGAAAAACGGATTTCAAGTAGACCAGGCAGTCACAAAAGAGGAGGCCATTGTAAAAATAAATCAACAGCCTTATAAACTTGTCCTTCTTGATTTGAGAATGCCCGGAGTATCAGGCCTTGAGCTTCTCTCTGCAATTTCCGAAGTTCAACCCCTTGCAAGGGTGATAATCATCACAGGCTATGCCAGCATTGGAACAGCCATTGAAACCGCAAGGATAGGTGCTGTGGATTATCTCTCCAAACCTTTCACTCCGGATGAATTAAGAGATGTTGCTGAAAAGGCATATCTACTGGCAGCATAATAACCTGCATAACCTCTTAGAATAACAAAAGCCCCCTGTAATGGTTGAAAGATGCCTGCACAGGGGGCTTTTGTTATTCTAACCAGAATTAATTGATCAAGCCCCAGATTAAAAATTGGGTTTACATATATTTAGAAATAGCCTGAATTGACATCAATAATTTTGAACAATATTTTTTTATGGGAAAAACTTTTGGACTGATGTATATAATACCAGTGAGCAAAATACCTATAATACCAATTTAACTATAAGAAATTATTGAAACAGCAAATTATGATTATAAATAACGCCAAAGAAGTATTAAAAATTGAAGCCGAAAGCATCTTGAACCTTACCCGAAAAATCGGAACCTCCTTTGAAGAACTGATAAATGCTATTTGCAAGTCCAAGGGAAGGGTGATTATTTCTGGAATTGGAAAATCAGGGTTAATCGGCCGGAAAATAGCAGCCACCCTGAGCAGTACAGGCACCAATGCCATGTTTCTTCATCCAGTGGAAGCTGTCCACGGTGACCTGGGGATGGTGAACCATGAAGATGTTTTCATTGCCATATCCAACAGCGGAGAAACCAACGAGTTAAACCAGTTGCTTCCTGTAATACAAGAAATTGGCTGCCGGATGGCAGGATTTACCGGTAACCCATCCTCCACAATGGCAGGATTTTGTGACCTTGTCATTGATACAGGTGTTGAAAAAGAGGCCTGTCCCTTTAACATGACCCCCACATCCAGCACCACAGCCCAGTTAGCCATGGGAGATGCCCTTGCTGTGGTGCTCATAAACGAAAAAAAATTCAAACGAAGTGATTTTATGAAATCCCATCCAGGAGGAGCGCTGGGACAAAGGCTTTCCTGCAAGGCTTGGGAAATTATGCTTGAGGCTTCCAAAGTCCCCTGGGTTACAATTGGAGACACCATGACCTGCGCCATTGAAGCAATGGACAAATACAAGCTTGGTGCTGTGATTGTTCTCAATTCAGATCAACAGCTCATGGGCATTCTCACCGATGGAGATATTCGCCATTGTGTTGCCGCAGGCACACAGGAATTTGGCGATGTGACCGTGGAAAGTATCATGACCGGAACCCCCCATTGTCTTGGGGTGGATTCATTTTTATATGATGCGCTCAACCTGATGGAAAAACACCAGATAACGGTTTTGCCGGTTGTTGACCAGGACAAACGGCTTAAAGGGCTTTTGCATTTGCATGATATTCTTGGAAAAGGATCCTTTAAATTTAATGGAGGCAGTCAATGAAAACCGATGATTTCAATACGAAAATCTGCGTTCTTGGTGAGGCAAAAATTAATTCTCCCCTGAAAAACACCGGTATCCCCGATGAAAGCGGTACCCGGTTTATCTCAGATGATTCAAGGATCACCGTGGATGTTCAGATTGAAACCATCGAAGATTTTATTGGAAAAAACCTGCCCATGCCCAGCTTTGAGCAGACAGGCCCAAGGGAAAAAATTTATTTTGATCCCAGCAAACTCAAATGTGCCATTACCACCTGCGGAGGACTCTGCCCCGGGCTCAATGATATTATCCGCTCGGTTGTACTTGAACTTTTTCACATTTACCATGTGAAAAACATTTATGGTATTCGCCATGGCCTCCAGGGTTTTATTCCTGAGTACGGGCATGATGTCATCGATCTGAACCCGGGAAGTGTATCCGGTATCCAGGATGCCGGCGGATCAATTCTCGGATCATCCAGGGGTACC